>JAGOOK010000005.1 GCA_017992555.1 Caldisericia bacterium
AATCAACAACCTCATATTTTCCGGGTTTAATGACAACATTTGGTTCGACTATCCAGAAGATCTTTTCTGAACCTTTCACGTCTGGCGGGGCGTATGATTGCCAAGGGCCGTATACGGTTCCGTCTTCGTGCCTGAGCGATATGGAGCCAAAATCCTTGGAGCCTTTCCCATTATTGAAGTGCACTGTGCCAATACCGATGACCTTGTATGATTGGGATGTGCTAAATACTGTTGGTTTTGTGGGCCCGTTTTTGAAGTTTGGAGATGAAGTTGTGAAGTTGTCGAAAAGGACGATTTCTTCTTCCTCGGCGATAATTTTTCTTGGAGGAAAACCCATAAAAAAGGCGATTATCAATACGATTGATGTTAGTTTTTTCAATTAGAGCCTCCTTTTTAAAGATAATAAAATTGAGTTTAGTTTGGTGACTGAATAAAGAAAGAGGCCAGTTTTTAGAAATTTGAGAAATAAAAAAGCCGCCCTTTTAGGGCGGCTTTTTTATTGTGTCGGTGATTGATAATTTTTTATGGTTTTGGGTAAGTTAGTGTTATCTTCTTGGTTTTGGATTCGTACTCGACAAGTGCACCGAGGGCATCGCCAACAAACCTCAATGGAAGAAGTGTTTTGCCGCCAACAATTGTTGGGTAGAGCTTCTTTGCCGAATCGATGAAAATTTCCTTACCATCAATTTTTGCAGTTTTCTTGCCGATCCAGAGTTCGATGACCTTTTTCTTGCCATTGTCAAGTTTCTGGGTGAGTGTGACTTTTTTGTCCTTGCCGTTCCATCCGACTTCGACATCGAGTGCTTTTGCGACCTCGGCTATTGGCATGAAAGTTGATCCTGCGAGGTCCTTTGGAAGTGGCGGCGAAGAAGCAGTTGGTGCAGTTACAAGTTTTACAGTTTCTCCATTAACAAGCATGGATGCTTTGCCAAGCCAGAGTTCTATTTTGGTGGTTTTTCCGTTCCCAGCTTTTGGATCGTACGTGATTTTGTAAGTATATTGCCTGCAATTGCTATTTTCATCGCACGCCGAAATCTCTATTTCATTGAGACCTTGTGCAAGCTGGACTTTTTCTGTAAAGAAGAATCTCTTTGTTTCATCGTCTGTTATTGGGTCTTTCCTGACCTGGACCTGACGACCTGCAACAGTGACTTTTGCCTTTTCTTCAGTGAAACCCCTGAATTCAACAAAATTCTGGCCGGTTGTCATGGAGTAATCCATAGAAAGCTGGTCTTCACTTGGTTTATCGATGACAAGGTCTGGTGGGGTTGTGTCCAGAACAGCAATTACCATTATTCCATCGCTTTCACCGGTAAAATTCTGGCAGACTATGACGATGTTGTTGAACCCTTCCTTGAGGTTCATCGTGTAGTCAAATGTTCCGTCACTTGCCAGCTGGACCTTGTTTCCACCAATGAAGAGGGTGAGCTGTTTTACGCCTTCTTCAGATTCACACTTGCCTGAGATTTTGAGTGATTTTTCGGTTGTGGTTATATCGCGATAGTTGATCTGTCCCTGTTCCGACCTTCTCTTGGATTCGGCTTCATCTGGCCATGGGGAGTCTTTCTGGATTGGGGTAATAAGGTGAATGACAGGTGGTTTTGCATTTTTGCGGATAGAGAGTGTTTCATCCACCGACTTTGTAAGTGCCTTGCTGCCGGATGCGGAGAGTAGAGTGACATTTTCTAGTCCTATTCTGACGTTGTCAATCTCTATCTTGTCACCGGTTGATTTAAGAGTTATTGCGACAATAGTGTTTTCGTTCTGGTCTGCCACAACGCCCTTTTCCCTCTTGATCCTTATGTTCACCCTGTCAGGCTTGATGTCATATTGCATGTCTGCAATCTCGCCGAAACGGGTCATCATCTGCCCGAGAGAAACGTTTGTCACTTCGAGGTACCTGCCATCATAAACAAAATCAAGCCTGGCTTCTTTGAGTTGGATATCGGATGGCTCAAGATTGATCTTTATCTCAGTCTGACGGCAGATTTCGTTGATTGCGCAGGATGTAATGACTTTGCGTTCTGGCTTGAGTGTCAGGCTGAGCAATTTTGCAGTTGCCCTGATGGTAATATCTTTTTCAATCTTTTCACCCCTGGCGTCAGAACCTGTGGCGAGGATTTTGATTTTATAGCCATCTTCAAAGTATTCGAGCTGTTCGGAAGACTTGATTGTTACTTTTGTCTCAAATGGCGGAACGCCATTTGGCGGGTCAAATTTTGCCTGGAAGTATTTCTGGGATTCCTGTGCAAGCTGGAGCGTGACCGGGTTGTTGTACTCGTTGATTGGATTTATCGTGAGATTGAATGATGTTTCTGTGGATGGCTCCACTTCAACGAATTTTGTGCTTGAAGAAACCTCAAAACTTGGTGGTTTGGCTGGCTCTACCATTAGCTTGAGATCTGAAGAAGAAGATTGTCCAGAAAGATCGTCAAAGACTTCAATGCGGAACAGGCTTTCGGTGCCTTCAGAAGTTCCTGGTGGGACTTCTACTGAGAGCTCTATGAGTGATGACTGCATTGGGTCGAGTGTTATCCTGCCGCCATTTGGTGATGGGACTTTGTCAACCAGCAGCGAGTTTTCCCAGTTCTGGCCACCAAGGTGTATCATCTGGATTCCGAAATCCATGAAGATGTTCCCAGTATTTGTAAGGATGTACTTGAAGTTTGCCCTAGAACCTGCCTGAACTGAGGTTTGCTGACCGTTTACCTGTTTGAATGTGTAAGAGGTGAGGAGCGGCTGAGCGAGATCGACCATTGTGCTCTGGAGGATTTCTTTCTTTGTGTTGTCCTGTATCCAGGCGACTACATAACAATTCTTTGTGAGGGTCTTCCAGTCATAATTCTTGCCTGGCATTTCAAAGTGTATGCGACGTTTTGTTATTGTTCCTGGTGCAAGGCTAATTGGATCTCCAAGTGCCTCATCCTTTGGTGATTTTTTTTGTCCTTTCTCGTAGAGGAATTTCATTACTGTGAGGCTGTGCTCTCTCTCGCCGTTTGTTGCCTCGAAAAGAACGTTGTTTTCCACAAGCACAAAATATACATTCAAATCTTTGTATGCTGAAACATCACTCAGGGTGTTGATTTCGAGGTAGGCGTCACCCTCATCACCATCGACTGTTGCCTGAAGGAACAACGAGAGTGGCGAAGTCATGTGCCTATAGGTTTCAGCTCTCTGCTTGAAACGAAGATAGCTGAATGATGTTCCTGACATCTTCCTGTCTGGAAGCCTGTCTGGTGGTGGGGCTTGGCGTTCAAATGGTTTGTCGCCTTCGGAGAAGTTCCATACACCGTTAAACATTGTGGTTGGGAGGCCTTCCTGAGTGTACCAGCGATAACGATAATGATGTGATTCCTGGGTCATTCCCGAGTTGTCATTTGGTGCGTCACAGTAATATGCAAGGGGGATTATTTCTGCATAACCGTATTCTTCAGCCATCCTGTACTGGCCTTCCCTGTGGAATGGGCAGTACTGGCACCAGACAGCCGTAAAGGTTTCTGTAAGAAGTGCCCTTGGTACCTGTTTGTCAGTCACCGGGTTTGTGCACGGGTTTACAAGAAGGATAAAGGTAAACTTGACCTCTTTGTTTGCTGCGCCTGCGCCATTCATTGTCACCGTAATTTCATAGATGCCAGGGGTGACATTGCCCTTCGGAATCAGCGTCATTGTTGTTTTGTTATTCTCTCTTATCTTGACGGATGAGGGTTTGAACTCAACAGTGACGTTAGATAATTCGAAATTTTTTGGATCGCAGCTCAAATTTTCGATAGCTTTTCCGGATGGATGAGTGAGGCACTTTTTGAGTGGCATTGCGTAGCTGAAGCTCACGTTGCGATCGAAACCATTTTGCGGGTTTACGGTTATCTCGAGGCTTGCTGGATTGTTGCATTCCATCTCGACAAAGTAACCCTGTTCGGTGGGAAGCGAATAGCCAAAACCGTCAGATGGGAGAACCACTGCCTCAATACTCTGATCGCCTTTGTTTGTAGCTATTTTAATAACTGCTTTCATGGCCTGGCCAGCAGTCATGCCTGTTGTGTCTATTTTTACGGTGATGAAGTTCACATCACCAACAAATGTTGGTGGGTCAACTGAAAGGAACGGGATTTCCTGACTGATTTCGATCTTGCCGGTAAGTGCACCACCGGTCCAGTTGCGGATTTCGATTCTTCTCTGCCCTTGCTCTCCAACTGGCATTACACCGAAATCGAGTATTTTTGGTGCAGCTGTAAACCATACAACATTGCTTGTTTGTGGAACGAATGATTCTGTATCTACTCTTGGGAAATCGAAAATTGCACTATATGGCACAGACTGGAGCCTGAGGTTTTGTGTGTCAGAGACGATTACCTTGTCCTCGATGCACGCAAGACCACTTGGGAAAGAGAAGAAACCAGCGGCTTTTTTGATATCTGGATCATTTGAATCTTCGTTTTCTTCACCTGATTTTGAGAAGAAGATGGCTCTTCCTGGCCCGCCTGATCTTCCATATATCCATGATCTTCCAGAGGCATTGTCAAAGACCACCACCCTGTCATTGTAGGTATCTGAAACGTAGATCTTTCCTGACTGATCATAAGAGCAGTCCTGTGGGAAGAAGAGCTGTTCTTTTCCTCTACCCTTGAAACCGTACTGTTTGACTGGTTTTCCGTCGAGTGTGAACTCCTGGATTCTGCAGTTGCCAGAATCTGCAACTATGAGCTTCCTGCCATCTGATGAAATTCCGGTTGGGTTGCTGAACTGGCCGGGGGCTTGGCCATACCCACCAAATTGGTTGATAAACTCGCCGGAAAGCGAGAACACCTGAACAAGGTTGTTTCCGGAGTCGGCGACAAACATCTTGTTGACTGATGAAACGACGACAACGTCAGAGGGTGAATTCAACTTTCCATTGCCGTTTCCTGCTGAGCCGATTATCTTTTTGAAAGTTCCATCTACAGCAAATTGTTTGATGCAATTATTTCCGGCATCTGCCACGTAAATGTTGTCATTCTTGTAATCCACGCCTACCGGATTGGCAAATTGCCTCTCACCTGTGCCAAATGAACCGAACTCTGATATGAATTTGCCATCTTTGGTCATGATTATGACTTTTTTTCTTGCTGAATCCGCAACCGCGATGTTCTCGCCATTGTAGGCCACGCCTGCTGGTCTGCCGAAGGAGGAGGCAGCCTGTTCGACTGGAAGGCCCAAAATGCCTGCGTATTTTCCGTCTTGCTCGAAGACATCTACGCGGTTGTTTGTGTTTGATGCAACATAAATCTTGCCATCAAGAGTTGTGATTCCAATTGGGTTGCCAAGCTGTCCTTGTCCTGATCCTGGGGAGCCAAATGAGGAAACCGTGGCACCATCGGCATTAAGGATTGTTATTTTACCTTCTACGGCATCGGTTACAAAGACTTTGCTTTCGAGGGCCGTTATTCCAAATGGGTGGGAAGAAGGTATATTCTGAATGAATTTTCCGTCAAGATCGTAAATCACTATCCTGCCATTTTGTGGGTCGGTTACAAACAGCTTGGATGCTACAACGCAAACACCGGCTGGGCTGGAAAGCTTACCATCTTCAATTCCCTTGGAACTGATTGTGTTGATGAATTTGCCGTTAAGGTCCAGTACAACAACATTTGATGCACCGGAGTTGGCTATGTAAATCCTGTTTTGGTCTATCCAGATGCCTTCCGGTCTCTTAAGGAGCTTCCTGCCATCGGTACCAAATGGCATGAATTCGCCTTCGTATGGTGAATCTACCTTGTTGCCCCTTACGAGAATTTTGCCCTGGGACCTGTCAATCCAGTATATTTTTTCCCTGTAGGCAAATATTCCACCTGGGTCGCTTATCTGTTCCTCATGGTTTCCATGAAGGCCAAAAGCGAACTGGGATTGTCCGTTCTTCATTATGGCCTGTGTTCTGAATGCTGCCTGTTCGACAACGTAAACTCTGTTGCCCTCTGATGCTAGCCAGGAGGGGGACACGAAGGTACCAAGTTTTGGTGGTCCACCAATTGGAACAACACCAAAATCAGAGATGGCACTTGCTTTTCCTGGTACAAATATACCTGGCACTAGCCCCATCAGGATCGCAAAACAAAGTGTTAATGATAAAAATTTCTTCATTAAAGCCCCCTTCTAGGTTGTTGTAAATGTATAGGTCCGATCATTGTGAAGGAAGTATATTGCCTGCAACCTTAAACTCAACGATATTTGGTTTGTGGTAAGCTTAAAGTTAAGTTTGTACCCATTTTGATTAAAGCTTCACGAATTATTATAGGTTGTTCCAGCAGATTTTTAAGAAATAGAGCCGATGTTTACTGTATTTTCTTGCACAAACTGTTTTTTGATCATTAAAAGATAAATTTATTGAGATGCAAAAGTAAAAAATATATTTTAATTGAGGGCTTCTTTGTGTTTTTTGCTAAGTGGGGTCAAAATTTGTTGACAGGGTGGCTCAAGGGTTTAAGATGTACTCGCCCAATTTGGGCCACCCTCCTTTTCTTTTCGGGGACTTGTCCCCAAAACCCTAACCCCCTTCCGGCGGGGGTTTCGGTTTTTATTATAGGAAATCACCTTACTATATAAATGGACCAATTGTGAATAATAATATGTGACTGTTTATAGTCCAATCAAAAAATACAAGCTATATTTGATTTATATATCTGACTGGGTTTAGATAAATTGTGAAATCAAAAAAGAATTAACTAGACCATTAAAACAAAATTAGCGTCTAGAAATTTATAATGGAATGCTATTTTATAAGCCATTTTTTCAAAATCATTCCAATCTGACAAACTCTTATTTCCAAATATTAATCCTGCTGGCGCAGCAGATCCATGAGTGCTTGTGCGGTTTCTTCAAATGACATGTAGAGTTTTCTTGTGTTTTCCCTCATGATACTGATTGCCTTGTCCAGTGATTCATCCATGACGTTTTCCAGCAGGATTTTTTTGGATGTTTGTGAGATTTCGGTGGCCCAATTACCCAATCCTTCTACAGATGAGAAGTTCTTTCCACTATCATTATCGTCATCATCGAACTGATCCCTTATTTCTTCAATCCCTTCCAGGAGTTCTTCTGATTTGTCTTCAATGAGATCTTTTTTGTTTTCTAACAGTTCCATAATTGCATCCAGCGATTCAATCTCATATTCGGACATTGCATCTACCTTATCTTTAAGTATTTCAAGAAGCTCCATCACCTTTTCTTTGTTTTGATCCATTTTTTCCTCCTTTTGGCATTATACTTTTCCTGTCAAAAAAGAAAAACCCCGCAATGAAATTGCGGGGTTTTGAGCTCGTTCTTTTATATTAATCAGGCTCACACGTCTTTGACAATATTGGAGGCGATGACTGACCTCTGTATTTGATTGGTACCCTCATATATCTGGGTGATCTTGGCATCGCGCATCATTTTTTCGACAGGATATTCTTTCATATAGCCATACCCACCAAATACCTGGACTGCATCCACAGTCACCTTCATGGCCAGATCTGTGCAATAAAGCTTTACCATTGCTGATTCTTTTGAATACTTTGTTGCCCCTGAATCAATCCACCTTGCTACGTTGTAGAGCATGTTTCTTCCAGCTTCAATCTGGGTTGCCATGTCGGCAAGCATGAAACCGATTCCCTGGAAGTTGATGATTGGCTGGCCAAACTGCACCCTCTGTTTTGCATAGAGAAGTGCTGCTTCGTAGGCACCCCATGCTATTCCAAGTCCCTGTGCTCCGATGCCTGGGCGTGACTTGTCAAGCGTCTTCATGGCCACCAGGAAACCTTGGCCGTCTCCACCAATAACATTTTCAGCGGGGACCCTGCAGTCCTGGAACACGAGTTCGGTGGTGACTGAGGAGCGAATACCCATCTTATGCTCGTCTTTGCCATAAGTGAAGCCTGGTGTCCCTTTTTCCACTATGAAAGCAGTGAGTCCCCTTACTCCCTTGGATTTATCGGCCTGTGCGATGACTGTTGTAAAATCGGCCACTCTACCGTTGGTTATAAACTGCTTGGTGCCGTTGAGTACCCAGTGATCGCCGTCTTTGACTGCCGTTGTTGCAATATTGGATGCGTCAGAGCCGGCATTTGCCTCTGTTAATGCAAATGCTGTCAACCATTCGCCAGCAGCAGCCTTTGTGAGGTATTTCTTTTTCTGCTGCTCGTTGCCCATTATGACGATCGGGAATGAACCAAGGGCATTTACTGCGAAGGAAACCGCCACACCACCGTCAACTCTTGCAAGTTCTTCGATAATGAGGCAAAGTTCCAACACTCCAAGCCCGAGACCATCATATTCTTTTGGAATATATGTCCTCATCAGGTCTGCCTTGGCGAATTCCTTGATGATTTCCATTGGGAATATGCCTTTTTCGTCGAGTTCAGCCCTGACCGGCCTGATTTTTTCCTCGGCGATCTTTTTGGCGAGGTTTTTTATCATTTTCTGTTCATCGGTGAGAAAATAGTCCATCTGTAGACCTCCTTACTTTTATTTTGACACAACTGATAGAAACTGGTTACAATATGTGGAACATTTTTGTTTTTTGGCAAGTAAGGAGATGTATGAAAAGAACTTTTGTTTTGATAATGCTGGTTTTTTTCTTTTGTGCAGGGTGTGGTTGCAATGAAACGACCAGGATCGTGAAGGTAGATGATTCTGGAAACAACAAATCTGTTACGGATAGTCAGAATGAGACAACCAATAATACTCCTCCCGTAAAAGTGGATCCATTCGCAGAAAAACCTTTCCCCAAAGCAACATCTACGAAGGAATGGTTTATGTTTAAGGGCACCCCGGACAATCTCGGGCTGGTAGATGCCGACATAAAGTTGCCTTTGGGGAAGAAATATGATGAAAAAAACAAAAAGGCCGTAGAATATCGCTGGGTCTCTTTTTCAGCGCCAAATATGAACAGGCTTCTTGGCAATCCTGCCGTTGTAAGGAACAGAATATATTTTGGTTGTGAGATGGGTTTCATCTCATGCTTTGATTTTATTACAGGTGAACCCAAATGGAGGAATGGGGACCAGATAAAACCGATCATAACCCCAATCGCTGCTAATGATTATGTTGTAGTTTTTGGCACTCTTGATGGCGAGGTCTACTGCTATGATGGTCTTTCAGATTCACAATTATGGATGTTCAAAACTGGCCCAAACATCTCTGCACCACCAAATATTACCGACGAGAATGTAAAAAATGGAAGGGTCCACGGTGGGCCAAAAATAATCGACGACAAAGTTTATTTCGGTGCCTTTGATGGGAAACTCTATTGCCTTAATATCAAAGATGGCAAGAAAGTTTGGGAATTTCCAACTAAAGGGAAAATATACAGCTCCCCTGCCATCTCGGATGGCAGGATCTATTTTGCCAATTTTGAGGGAAAGCTTTTCTGCATTGACCAGAAAACAGGCAAGAAGATATGGGATACCGACTTGGATAAGCCAACGATTGCATCTCCGGTTGTTTTCGGGCCCAGGGTCTGGATTGGCGGCAAGAATTCAAAGATGTTCTGTTTCCAGACAAAAGACGGGAAAAAGCTTTGGGAATACCAGGGGCCAATTTCAGATTATGGCATTGAGTCGACTCCAGCACTTGATGAGGAAAACCTCTATTTTGGCGAAACAAAAGGGAACCTTGTTTGTTTAAACTGGAAGACCGGCAAAGAGGTCTATAAAGTCAGCATCTCGGACAAGCCGCTCAATTCCTCGCCGGTAATCGTCAGAAATATGGTAATGGTTGGTGGTCATGACAAGAATTTTTATGTCATAGACAAGAAGAATGGAAAAGTGCTGGACACTTTTACAACAAGGGGAAGCATTCTTGCCTCACCCATCATTATTGGGAATGAAGTTTTGGTGACCAGTTACGATTCGAGCATATATATCCTCAGGGCAAAAGGAACAAACCCTCCCTGATTCTAGTAATCATCTAACCTGGATTTTTTCCTTACCAGTCTCTCGTGGCGGTGCCTCAGATCATCGATTGTTGGCGCCGCCATTTCATTTTCAGAGAGCAATTTTATCTGCCTTGCAACGGACATTGCTTTCTCGGTCGCTTCAAGCGCCTTACTGATATCTTTTGTTCTGTGCTCGAAGTGTTTTGCCTGTTCGATTAATGCTTCAATTACCTGGTATGGGTCATGACAAACATTTTCAAAATGTTTTGCGGCCTTTTCAAACTCACCCTGTTTTTTGCAAAGCCTTCCAAGTGCGAACATCGCTTCGTCCCGTAACTTCTTGTTCGGTGTGTCAGTAGCCCTTTGCATATATTCCATGCCCTCACATGAGAAGCCTTTTTTCCAGAGGTATTGGCCAACTGAAAGCTGTTCTATTGGGTCTTCAAAAAATGGGCTGTCCGGCGTTTCAAAAATTGAGCCAACCATTTCCAGTAAAGACATCATGCTCACGACGTCCTGCTGGTTGTGCTCGAACACTCTGGCCATGTCCGTTGGGTCGTTTGTTCTTATGTAATCGAAATAAACCTCTGGTATCAATTCCCCTGGGATGTCGCCCTCTCTAGCTTTTCTAAAAAGGTTGCATTCAAGGCTCTGAAGTGAGCAGGACTGGAGCCTTTTTTTCCATATTATTCTTGATGGATGCAGAAGGTCCAGGTGATCGAATTCTGAAAAAGGATTTTTCTCCCTCATCATGAGGTATCTTGTTTCAAGGAGTGGTATATCAAATGTTTTTCCGTTGAAAGTTACGATGTGGGTTTTTCCGTCGAAATATTCTTTCAATATAGAGAGCATGTGTGGCTCATCGGAAAATTTTGGCATGAAAAGCTGAACAGTCTGGAATTTCTCAGAGTCCAGAAATCCGAGGCCAACCATAAAGGCATAGGTTCCTGTTCCTCCGGCAAGACCAGTGGTTTCGGTGTCAAGAAATAGCACCTTCTCTGGAGATATGTCAGCCCCAAGGCCGATGAAATTTTTGAGCCTTGAATAGGTTTTTTGTCTTGTTGCCCAGGTTCTTGAGGAGAATGCCACAAAAATTTTGCTCTGGCCTTTTTGGGACCACTCGCCACTGACAAGTTCCTCCAGAGGAATGCTGGATTTTTTGGCCTGTGATTTTGGCGTGCCAACAATCCTCTGGAGACGTTCTGAGAGGTTCATTTTTATTATTTACAGCCCGGTTTTGTGAGAGTTATCTGTTTGTTGGATGCGCTATAATTTACATTCGCACCAAGAGCTTCACTTACAAATCGTAATGGAATCATCGTTTTTCCCTTTACGATCTGTGGTGCTGCCTGGAGCTGGACAGGTGCGCCATCAACGACGGCTGTTTTTGAACCAATCTTCAATTCGACTTTCTTTCCAGCTTCAGTTAAAAAGGAAACGATTTTGGTTGATGCTTCGTATTTGAGCTCTACCCCGAATGATTCGGCCACGAACCTTATTGGAACAACCGTTACCCCAGAGATAATCATTGGTGGGGCCTCCAGTTTGACTTTTTTGCCATTCACGAGCGTTTCATCTTTTCCGATCCACATGATTATTGTCATTGGATCAGAAAATCCCACCACCTCAAAGGAAAGGTCGATTTTGAATGCGTTGGATTTTATTTGTGCCGTACCGGTGTTGTTGGTCTTGCTTAGGAGGTTTTTATTGATTATGAAAGCTATTGATACATCTTCGCCATCAAAAACGATTGGATTAACAATGAGCCATGGTGCTTTAACTGTCACATCACCATGATTGTAACCACTCAGCTTCACTATCTTTTTGAAAGCTTGTGTTTCGCTGCAACGGATGACAACCTTTTCATTTTTTGTCTGGGGTTCCTGTCCGCCACCAAAGGCCACCAGAACAGGAATGGTCTTTTTCCCTCCGTTTGATTTTATGTTGATGGATGATTTATGGATTCCTGGCCTTAATTTGGCTATGTCCGCTATGACGGTTATATCTGTGTTATTGCCAGAAAATTGTGTTGGGCTGACAAGGAGCCAGTCGTCATCGGAAGTCAACACCCCGGACAGCTCGCCTGATCCATCATTTTGGATCGCGATCTTTTTTGTAATGGCCTTTTTCTCGTTTGTGTAGCCAAAATTGAGCTCATTTTCTTCCACATAGAGAACAGGTGGTTTTACACCTATATTTGTGTAGCAACGATAGGAGAAATCACTTTTAACAGGATCAGTTTCTTTATGTTCCAGACGGTGCACTTCCATGCCTATCACAAGGTAACCACTAACAACCGTCATTTCTGAAGGATTTGGGACGCCTGGAATACTATCTTGCCAGAGCAGCATGCCATTTTCTGGATCGAAAGCCCTGAGTTTTGTGTTTAGTCCAGAATTGTCTTCGGTCATGGTGTAAAGAACACCGTTTGCCACAGTTGTTGTATGCCCTATGTCAGAACCTTCGATTGTGGATGTACCTTGCAGTGCTACTTGCCAGATTGTCTTGCCTGTTTCAAGATCGAGGCAATAGACCACTTTCGGCTGGTTTTTGTCCTTGCTCCCCCTCGATACTATATAGACCCTGTTGCCAAGAATTGATGGTGTTCCTGATGGCATCCCGCAATTGTCGGGATCGCTTGATTCATAGTCAGACAACCTCTTGCTCCAGATTGTTTTTCCATCTTCAAGCGAAATGTAATTGAGTCTGTCGTAGACAGTATTGACAAAGATACCTTTTTCGGTGCCGACTATGTATGAACCTCTCCCTATTCTTTCATTGCTTTGGATTTTCCATATCTCGGCGCCAGTGTTTTTGTCGAGTTTGTATATTGTTTTAAAGATTGAACCATAAAGATAATCACCCTGAATACAGAACCAGGGAACCATGGTAATGTTGTGCTCATAGGATTTCTTCCATATCAGTTTGCCGTTTTCCGCAGAATGGGCCTGGAAGAAAAATATCCTCTGGTCTTTATCGTTGTCGTCTTTCACGTCTGAGTATGAGAGTGAATAAATAATGTCTCCATCAATAATGGCACCTATGGTGTACCTTAACCACTCTATTTCCCAAACCGTGGCCCTTGATTCGCCATTTATTCTGCGTACCCAGCTGTACTGTTTTTCATTGGAGTAGCCCTGGCAAATCAGATCACCTTTGTAAAGTGCCCATGGCCACCATGCTTCCTTGTATTCCCATGCTATTGAGCCAGAGGAGAGCACTCTTTTCTGAATGCTTGTCTGATAAATACCCTTTTCTGGTGGTTTTGACATTCCAAGGTAGCATGCAGATCCCGATGCAAGTGGTGGTACTGCCCATATTGAACCTTCTTGCCCTGTGTCCCATGAGTAATCAAGCGGTGGCTGAATTTTTGCCGAGCTGGCATGTCTTCTGTCTGGTGTGCAACCAGCCATTGACCATGAAGCATTGTTTGAAGCCCCAAAGCTCCCCCCTGGTACGAAATTGATGGCGATGATTACTGTGAGGGCGATAATAAACTTTTTCATAACGCCTCCTTTTGAGGGAATTCTATCTTTGCTTCAAATGCCAGTCAACTTAGATATAATGTCAAAGGAGGTTTAACATGCAGATATTTCTTGATACAGCTTCGGTAGAAGAGATAAAGAGGGCCCTTTCTTTTGGTGTTGTTTCAGGTGTGACAACAAATCCAACTCTGATGAGCAGGGAATCAGGTGCCAGCTTCAAAGACACCATTCTTAAAATTGCAGGGATGGTGCCGGGTCCAGTTTCAGCAGAAGTCACTGTTCATGATGCAAAGGGCATGATCAATCAGGCAATGGAGATTACCGGGTGGTCCGACAGTGATGATTTCAGGGACAGGATAACCATCAAAATACCGATGACTTCTGAAGGAACATCGGCAATAAAAGAGCTCAGCTCAAGGGGAATCTCTACGAATTGCACTCTGGTTTTCACCCCAGTTCAGGCGATGCTTGCCTGTGAGGCCGGAGCAACGTTTATTTCGCCGTTTGTTGGCAGGATAGATGATTCAGGGCTTGATGGGATGGCTGTTTTAAAGGATATTGTTTCGATGGTCAGGACGAATGGCTACGTTTCTCAGATAATTGCAGCATCAATCCGTCACCCTGCGCATGTCTACGGAGCGGCAATGCTTGGCTGTGACATTGCAACCGTGCCATTTGCGGTACTGGAGCAATGTTTCAAGAACCCACTCACTGATATTGGAATCAGGAAATTTGATGAAGATTGGAAGAAATTCCAGGCTTCTCAAGCTCCAAAAGCCTGATTTTCATTGTAAGATCGCCTGGTTTCCCCCCAAACCCGCCGATCCCATGTTTTGCCACTACCCTGTGGCAAGGAACAACAATCAGGATTGGGTTTTGGCCAAGCGCATTGCCGCAGGCCCTCTGTGAGTTTGGCCTGCCAATTTTTGCCGCGAGCCCGGAATAGGCAAGAACACTGCCATACGGTATCTCGCGGCATGCGTTCCATATCGCTTTCTGGAAATCGGTACCATCAGGATCTATCTGGATGTCGAATGATTTTCTTTTGAGAGTAAAATATTCTTCAAGCTGAACCTCGAGGTTTTTTGCGCAATCCTCGAATGCGTCACAGTCACCCTTTCCAAAACCAAGCCCGTTGAGCTTTCCATGGCGAAACACTGCCACCATTGGACCCCAGCTTGTTTTGAGGGTTTGTCTCATTTTGTCTCCCAGCTGTCGAGAACGAGGGTGAAGGTCGTCTTTGGCGGTTCCCAGCCAGCCGGTTTCTTGGGGTTTGAATCTGGGTACGCCAGGAAACCCATGTCTTGCTCATATCTTATTAATCTGTTGGTTTCCATATCATACCATACCCTTTCAACGATCTCGTTGCACCTTATTCCAGCGGCCCAGGCGTTATATTTCTTGCCCCTGACCTCCAGCTTTGTTGTTCCACCCATCCATATCATGCCCTGTGTCGGCTCTGCCGTGCGGTTGGCAAAGTATGTAAACAGCCTTTGTTTGTCTTTTTCATAGCCAAGCGTTGGCGTGAACCACATTACAGAATCTTCATCGTGAAATTCTTCATAGAATTTTACTTCTTTGCTGTATGAACCGTTTGGATATTTGTTTGTCCAGCTGACATTTTTCTCTCCATATTTTGATTCGGTCTCGTTGAATCCATTCATTGTGCCTTTCCATTCCAGCTTGAAGTAGGAATAAAGTGGTTTCCACGAGTTGGCATTAACTATTGAGGTGGTTTTCGATTTTATTTCGAAATTCTGGGGTTGGCGTGGATCTTTATAGGTATAATTGGCATCACTCTCTATTGTAAGGCTTTTTTGCCCTTCATAGACGCCTTCTTTGAACGTGTAAATCATTTTTCCAACGTTCATATCATCTATAAAAATCTGGTATGTGGCCTTGGTCCCATTACTGTAAAGTTTATCGGTCGGAATACCTTGCCCGCATGAAGTCAGCATGATTGCTGCCAATACCAGGAATGCCATTTTTTTCATATCAATCGAACCTCCTGTTAAAGGTTATCATTGCACCCTACCTGGTCAAGGCTTGAAAGGTTCCCGAAACAAATGGATAATTCATCCATGAGACGTTTGTCTGCTTTCCTTGCGATGTTGATTGTTTCACAATTTTTTTATTTTACTGGCGGTATTTCATCAGCACCATTTCCGTTCAAAAAGACCTGCATTGTAGAGCTGGCAACGTCTGTAAATTGTAGCTATTGTCCCGTTGCTGAGAAAGCGCTCAAGGAGCTGGAATCTGAAAATGATCCATCCGATATAGTAATTTTTGCCCACCATTACAGGGATTCACTTTCGTGCTATGGCGGCAACTCGAGAATGGCAGAATATGGGGTGAATGCCACTCCAATAGCGGTCTTTAATGGTCAGGACTACTACGTTGGCGGTGACCCAAACTGCAAAGACCGTTACAGGGAGAAAATATCGGATCAGCTTTCGCAAACCAGCCCTTTTCTTGTCCATCTCATGGGCAAAATAGAGAAAAGCAAGCTTAATCTGACAGCCTGGGTTGTCGCCTGGGAATACCTCCCTCCAGATGTCAATTACACTTTTCTGGTCGGTCGTCTAGACACAAAAGTTGATGGAAGGCATTATTCCTGGGTGACCAGGGACGTGGTGCCAAAGCCCACTGGGGCTCCGATAAAATTCTCAAATTTTTCGGTAACCAGATTTGAAGCCACCTATGACCTGCTTTCCATACCAGAGAATGAGGTTTTTGCTTCTTTTGTACTGGAGTCTTTTGCAAAAAAGAACATTTTTCAGGTAGCATCATGGCGACCCGGGTGCCTGCAGGCGAGTTCATTTGAGCCATCGCTTGGCCTGAAACTTGACGCTTCGCCATCTTCTGTGGCGATATCATTTCCCGCTGGCAAAAAGCTCGACAAGATTGGCAAAGTGACCCTCACGGATTCAAAAGGCAAAAATTACCAGGTTTCCTCAAAACTTGATGGTGAAAAAGCTGTTTTTACTCCATTAGGCAAGCTCCTCGATGGAACATACCTTCTTTATATTGCACCTGGGAAAGATGGCCTTTCCTCTGGCAGTTTAATCCTTAATTCGCCAGCATTTCTTTTTTTCAAGATCGAAGAAAAAGCGACTGTTCCGGACCCGCCTGAACCCCCACCAGCCAAACCTGCAAAACTTCTGGTCGAAAAACTTGGTTTTGATCTTGGCGAGGTGCCACGCAAGTCAGGGCGTGAGTTCTATTTTGACATCAAGAACGAGGGCGACGAAAAGCTTTCTGGCAAGGTTGTCGTTGATTGCGAGTGGCTCTCTGTTGAACCATCGACCTTTGATGGTGCGCCTACCACAATAAAATGCACGGTAGATACAGAAAAAATGAGGCCAGGGGTTGATGAATCGTGCACTATTTCAATAACCTCGAATGGTGGTGATGTGGCAATTGGGGTCAAAGCCAGAACACACATGCTCCCGCCGCTTCTTAACGTTGAACCGGCAGAGTTGGATTTTGGGGAGAATCTCGACCAGCTTATAACTTTCAAAATCAAAAACCTTGGCGAGTCAGTTATATCTGGGACTGCCAAAAGTGCCCAATCATGGCTGTCAATTACGCCTGAGGAATTCGGTGGAGACACTGACATTAGCGTGTCAATCAACAAGGCTGAAATCCCCAAATTTGAAGAACCAGGCAAACATGCGATTGAGGGGACGATAGTTGTTGAGACAAACGGCGGACTCATTGAAATCAAAGTGAAAGCGATTGTTGTTGTCGAGAAACAGCCAATTGTGATTGAATTGATGGTTGGGACCCCGTTTGCAGTTGTTGATGGTAAAACCAAACTCCTTCAGGCTCCTCCAATGATTGTATCCGGAAGAACCCTTGTGCCATTGAGGTTCGTTGCAGAAACTTTTGGTGGTCAGGTCTTATGGGATCAAGCCACAAGAACAACCACGCTGAAATTTGAGTCAAAAAAAATTGAGATTTCTTTGCGCTCAGGGGAGACAAAAGCTACGATAAAAGATGAAACGGGAGTCAGAACAGTTGAATTAAATCCAGGTTTGACAATAAAAAATGGAACCAGTTTTGTCCCATTGAGATTTTTCTCGGAGGTTTTGGGTGCGACTGTCGAGTGGTTTGCTCAGGAAAAGAAAATAAAAATAGTCTATTTGCCCTAGCGGACGCTTACTACAACTATCGAATCACCTTCAATAAAGGCCTTTTGTGTTCTGAGTTCTCTCTTTAGACCCTGGGCCGATGGTGAAACCGCCACTTTGTCTGCGATCCTTAGCTGGACTGGCTCGAAGTCCATTGCAATGATGTAGGATTCTCTATTTCCTTTGCAACCGGCACAAACCCTGCCTCTGACTGCACCCATGACAAAAACATTGCCTGTTGCAACAACTTCGGCCCCTGGGTTCACGTCTCCAGCGATAACTATGTCGCCTTCGTATTCGACTGATTGCCCAGCCCTGAGTGTGTGAGAGATGACCTTGGTATTGCAGAGCTGTGGGCCTGTCTTGAAGAGTTTGTCCTCCTCAATTTTTGGTTTTTCTTCTTCGCCCTGGACAGGAATGAGCGGAGCGACATCAACACCATACTTTAGCTTTAGCGATGACCTGAAGTAGTCAAATTCGTCTTTTGTAAATGCCCTTTCTTTTAACGAAACCATTATTTGGTTTCCAGAGAAAAAGCTTTTTGCTGACTTGATTTTTTGTTCCAGTTTTGAGAACAGCCTCACCAAGTCATACTTTTCATCGACGATCACGTTCACGCCGTCTATTGTTCCCTTGATTGTGACGGCATCATCCGGAATGGCTTTTCTTGGCATGGTGGCCATGTATTCTACATCAACCCTCTGTCCGAAGCAAGTGACATCAGCTCCACCACACATGATAGCGGAAGTCCCATGACATTGTCCAGTGGCCCGTCAATTCCGCTGACGAGAAGCCACCCCTTCTCCTGGATGCCATAAGCACCGGCTTTATCCAGCGTATTGACGTCTTTGATGTAAGATTCAATTGTTTCCTCGCTGAAATTCTTGAATGTTACCCTTGATTCCTGGATTTTTGAGAGCGGAGGAAATTCTGGCCCTATGATTGTTATACAAGACAGCACTGAGTGTGTTTTTCCGGAAAGTTCCCGGAGATATTCCTTCGCTTGTCTTTTATTTGCTGGTTTTCCATAAACCTTTTCGCCAATACATACCACTGTGTCACAGGCGATGACAATTTTGTCAGGGTAACTCGCGAACACAGCCAGTGCCTTTTTTTGCGAGTTGTGTTTGATTGTAAGCTCCGCGCTGGAAAAGTTTTTTTCTTCAACGTCGGCATTTATTGCAACGAAAGGAATGCCAAGCAGTCTTAGGAGCTCCATCCTTCTTGGTGAACTTGATGCCAGAATGATTCTAGCTTCTGTATGATTTTCTTGTATCACTTGTGACTATTCCCAACAGCTCCCCACACCTTGTGCATCTTCCCATTGCGGAGAGGTCCTGTTTTATTTTGTATCCTTCGCGTTCGATTATCAGGGCCTGGCATCTCGGGCAATACGTATTCTCGCCCCTCTGGGTGTGGACATTGCCGATGTAAACATAGGAAAGGCCAACTTGTTTGGCTATTTTTTCGGCCATCTCCAGTGATGGCAAGTCTGTCGGCATGAGGTGTCTGAAGCGGAGTGCTGGATAAAACCTTGTTACGTGCCAGGGTACCTTTGGGCCGAGGTTGTCCCTTATCCAGGTAGCTATGGCCCTCAGCTCGCTTTCGCTGTCGTTGACAGTTGGAATGATGTTGGTCACGCACTCCACGTGCATGCCCCACCTATCCCGTGCCCATACGGTGCCTTCAAGGATTTCTGATGGATCAATGCCCCTGATGCCTATGCGCCCCAGGGTTATGTCGGTCATTCCCTTGATGTCTACCCTGTATGCATCGCAGTATGGCCCGTAATAGTCAATTGATTCCTTGGTTGAAGATCCGTTTGTGACAAGGACCGTATAGAGATCGTGCTTCTTTGCCAACTTGAAAACGTCTCTCACAAACTCTGGCCAGATGGCTGGCTCATTGTATGTAAATGCCATTCCATCGGCATTTTTTGCCAAAGCGTCGCTGACCAGTTTTTCAGGCGATACTGCGTCTTCGTCCCTGAGGCCCGGGACAATGTGGGCTATTTCATAATTCTGGCACATTCCGCAACCGAAATTGCACCCCCAACCACCGATTGAGTAAACGTGTGATCCAGGAAAGAAGTGGAAGAGGGGCTTTTTTTCGATGGGATCGAGCGCGATTGAGGAAATATGGCCATAAGTTAGGGAGTAAAGCTTGCCACCTTCATTTTTCCTTGTCATGCAGGCGCCTGTCCTACCAATCCCGATTCTGCACCGCCTTATGCAGGCGGTGCAGACCACAGAATTTTCCTTGTCTTCAAGCCAAAGCTCGCAGAGCTTCATTTTCTCCTATTTGGCGTTTGCCTTTATGTATTCGTCGATTGAACGTGCGGCGATTTTTCCAGCACCCATTGCCTGTATGACCGTTGCAGATCCTGTTACTGCATCTCCGCCACCGAATACGCCGGGCATGGTTGTCTGATACTTGTCGTCGACGATAAGGTTGCCATGCTTGGCTGTTTTAAGCTCCGGGGTTGTTTGGGCTATGAGCGGGTTTGGTGAGGTTCCGAGTGCAATTATGACTGTGTCAAGTTCCACGGTGAATTCGGAGCCTGGTATCGGCTCAGGGCGGCACCTTCCAGAAGCATCTGGTTCACAGAGCCTCATTTTGACACACTTCATACCTGTGACTTTGCCTTTTTCATCAGCGAGGATTTCGAGTGGGTTTGTGAGCCAGTTGAATTCCACCCCTTCTTCCTGGGCATGGTGGTATTCTTCAACCCTGGCAGTCATCTCGTTGGATGTCCTGCGGTATACGATCATGGCTTTTTCTGCACCTAGTCTCAGCGCTGTTCTTACCGAGTCCATTGCAACGTTTCCACAACCTACAACAGCAACCCTCTTGCCCAACCACACTGGAGTGTCAAAATTTGGGAATTTATAGGCCTTCATAAGGTTGACCCTGGTCAGGTACTCATTGGCAGAAAATACCCCGTTAGAATTCTCGCCAGGGATGTTCAGGAAGGAAGGGAGTCCGGCCCCTGACCCTATGAATATTGCCTTGTAGCCTCCATCAAACAGCTCCTTTATGGTAGTGGATTTGCCAATTAAAACATCCATTTTTATCTGCACCCCAAGGTTTTTGACGTAATTGACCTCGGTTTCAATGATATTCCTGGGGAGCCTGAATGGAGGGATTCCGTAAGAGAGAACTCCACCTGGTTTGTGTAATGCCTCGAATACGGTTACTTCATAACCCATTCTGGCAAGATCGGCGGCGCATGTAAGGCTGGATGGACCAGCACCAACAACTGCAACCTTGAGCCCGTTTTTGACTGGTGCTTCGGGTGCTTTTACACCATCTCTTATCTCCTGGTCGGCAACAAATCTTTCAAGTTTTCCAATGGAAACAGGATCGCCCTTTACCCCAAGCGTGCATTTTGCCTCACACTGGGACTCCTGAGGACAAACCCTGCCGCAGATGCCTGGAAGGTTGTTTTTTTCTTTGTTCTTGGCTATTGCACCCTTGAAATCGCCTTCTGATATCAATTTTATAAATTCTGGTATGTAAACCTCAACCGGGCAGCCGGCAACACACGGCCTGTTTTTGCACTGAAGGCAGCGCTTTGCTTCCTCGATCGCCTGCTCGGCTGTGTAGCCGAGGTTTACCTCTTCAAAATTTCTTGCCCTTTCTTTTGGGTCCCTCTCGGACGTTGGCACTCTTTTGAAGTTTATTTGTGGCATTTACAGCCCTCCTTTTGCCAAAGCCCAAGCGATTGTTGTTCCATCTCTTTAAACATTGCAAGACGCTTCATCAGAAGGTCAAAATCAACCTGGTGTCCGTCGAAGTCCGGTCCATCGACGCACCCAAATTTTGTGACCCCACCAACGCTTACCCTGCAAGCCCCACACATACCAGTCCCATCAACCATTATCGGATTGAGGGAAACATAGGTTTTGACTTCATAAGGTTTTGTTGCCTTCGCAACTTCGCGCATCATGATCACTGGGCCAACGCTGAATACCACATCTGCCTTGTCGGCACCCTGCAAAAGTTCGGCCAGCGGCCCTGTTACGAGGCCTTTTCTGCCGTATGAGCCATCATCTGTTGTGACGATGAGCTCATGTGATGCGGCCCTCATTTCGTCCTCAAAGAATACAAGGTCTTTGCATCTGGAGCCAATAATTGATGTGACCTGGACACCTAGGGCCTTGAGTTCTTTTGCGATTGGGTGGATGCAGGCTATGCCAACACCACCGCCAACGCAAACGGCTCTCTTGAACCCTTCCAGGTGAGTTGGGGTGCCGAGGGGACCAATGATGTCCGCTATGGCATCACCCTTTTCAAAGCAGTGCAGTCTGTTGGTAGTTGTCCCGATTGCCTGGACGACTATTTTGATTCGCCCAGTCTTTGGGTCCGTGTCGGCAAGAGTTATTGGTATCCTCTCGCCTTCTTCGTCGAGCCTCAATATCACAAATTGTCCCGGCCTGGCTTTTTTCGCGACAAGCGGAGCCTCGAAGACGTATTCACAAATTTTGTCTGCAAGGTCCCTTTTCTCAAGAATGGTAAACAACGCACACCCCCTTTGGTTTTGTTTACAACCGGAAGTAAGTATAGATTTTGGCGGGTTTATTGTCCAGTATAAAGCACCCAAAAAATGGCCTATTAATTCGTGCAAGAATTTTAAACTGTGGAGCGCTATAATCCCCCTCATGAAGAAGTTTTTTATTTTAACACTGGCCTTGCTGGTTGTTTTGCCATCAATGCCAGGCAACTTTGGCACTTTGGCCCAGGAAGTTTCCGACCTAAAGTTGGTTGTTGTCGCAGCTGACTTTTCTGATGCTCCGCACAAAAGTGAATTTTCAAATATGTGCAACGAGCTTTTCTCAGAGAGTAGCCAGAGCCTTAACAGGTTTTATAAAGAGGTGTCGTCAGGCACCATAAAGGTTTCGCAGGGGTCGTTTCTTAAAGGTGGCTGGGTAAGGATGCCCAAGCCAATAACATATTACGCGCAAGACAACGAGGAATCTTTCGACATCAGATGTCACGAGATGATTGACACATTGATGCACGAAGCTGCAAAAAGTGGGCTTGATTTTGATGAATATATCAAGAGCTGGTCGCAGCCACCATGCGTTTGCATTGTTGTGTCGGGCGGATGCGAAGGTTATACCAATTTTCCAAAGAATGATGGTTTCTGGCCGCACATGTCCATGAGTTCCGTGACCATAGACGGAAAAACAATAGAATTTCTTTACGTCCTTGTTTGTGAAGAGCAATCGGTCAACAGCACTGCAAGCCAGGTCATGGCGCATGAATTTGGCCATATAATGGGGTTGGCAGACCTTTATGACTACGATTGCGGAGGGCCTTTCAAGGAAGGTGATTGTGGTTATCCAGTGACCTGTTTTGACATCATGGCCGCCAGACACAAAGGTCTTGGGATGAGTGGTTTTCACAGGGAAAGAATGGGTTTCCTCCGCCCAGTTGTTGTTGGCCAAAGCGGCGAATACGACATTCCACCGATAACTACCAATGCGAATGGGAGCTACCTTGTCGTTCCCATTGAAGGAACCAAGGAATATCTTGCGCTGGAATACAGGAAGAAGGAAAGCATAGATGCTTTCTGGGACGGGATACCATCCGAGGGTCTCCTGATTTACAAAATAGATGATTCAGTAAGCTATAGACACCGCTTCAACAGTGGTGACAAAAACAACCATTATGCGGTTGAGATCCTGAACCCTGGCAAAACGCCTTGGCATGAGAATGCCTGCTACTCAATTGAATCTGGCCATATCGTTGCTTCCCCAAAAACTGATCCTTCAACGCTGCCTTTTGACAAAAATTACACAAAAATTGTAACAGTCGAGGTCCTTTCAAAACTTGGTTCCACATTGAAGATCAAGATAACAATCGCACCAAAGGAGAACGTCTTTTTCTCTATGGACAAGAACTGGGCAGTGACTGGGGATTTGCATAAGACATGCCTTAGGGTTAAGATGTTCAATAAAGGAAGTAATCCAGTGGTGCTCGATTGTGACCCTCAGGTTTTCGGGGAGAAGAATGTCAAGCTAAATCCTGATGATGGCAAAGAGATTTCACTGGTTCTTTCCTACCCAAAGAACAAATTAGGAGAAAGACTTGTTGAAAAAAGTTTTTCTGTGGAGTCTGAAAACCAGACCTTTTTCTTCAAGGTACTTTTGAGAAATGCTTACTTTATCATGGATTACAACTCTAACGGCGTAATTGAGGAGGAAGATCTGTTGACGATTTTTTCTAGCCTTAATACTAAAGAGATGAAATACGATCTGGACGGAGATGGTGTTGTTGGTTACGGGGACTTCATAGTGGCCTCCAGATACATTGGGGTGAAGTATAAATGAAGAAGATTGGTTCAATCTTCTTGGCGTTTTCGATAATTTTTCTCCCCAGTGCGTTTGCGCAGGTGGGTGAGAAAACAATAGATTCCGAGCTGGTTCTCGTTTCCCCAGGGATGGTTGTTGACTGGCATTTTGAGGACAAAGCGCTGCTTGATGGCCTTTACAGGGGAATGCTGGAACCAGATGAAACGACTTCGGAGCATGTCTGGGCAGGGCAGGGGTGCATTAACGATTATTGTTTCTCTGAAGAGGGTGGGTCGCCGGACCCGGTTATCCAGGGTTCATCCCTGCGTTGCCAGATGAGGTTTTTTGTCCCAAGCGATTTTTCTGGTGAAGAACCGGTCTCGGCAAGGCTCAGGATAATGGATCCATCTGGCCAGGATTTTGGCAATGGGATGCTCTACATGATGCTTGTAAAACCTGTCAAAGCATATTTTGTTGCCGGTGAGAAACCAGTCCTTGTAAGAGAAATTGAGATGGATGGTTGTACTCCTGGTAAAACAATTTCAGAAAAGACATTAACAGCTAAAACTGCACCAACGATCGTTTCTGGCAACATGATGATCCCATTCAGACTCCTTGGTGAAATTATTGGTGCGGAGGTTGGCTGGAACAATTCAATTGGAGAGGCTTCGTATATCATGGGGCCCAAAAAAGTGCTTTTAAAAAAGGGGATTGACAAGGCAAGACTCGTTTACCCAAATCTTGAGAAGACCCTTGCAATGAGCACCGCTCCAATTAATATAAAAGGGAACATAATGGTTCCTCTCAGGTTTGTTTCAACGGCCCTTGGTGGAAGTGTCGAATGGGACCAGTTCACAAATACCGCAATAGTTACCTTCCCGGGCTGTTCCAACTAGAATCGCAATCATAATTGACGGGAGTCAACTTGCACTGGATTCCCTATTATGTAATAATTTGGTGCTATTTTTTTAACAATAAAAAGCCTGGCGTGCGCCAGGCCATCTTTCAGGGGGAAGAATGACCAGAAGAGATTATGGTTTGTCCGACAACATGAGACTTACGAAACAAAGAAGGGTGATATTGGATATATTAAGAAACACTGATACTCATCCAACTGCTGATTGGGTTTATGCGAAAGCTCGAAGACAAATCAAAAACCTGAGCCTCGGTACCGTTTACAGGAACCTGGGCATTCTTACCAGAGAAGGTCTTGTTCAAAAACTTGAACTTGGGTTTGGCCAGGCCAGATATGATGGAAGGACCGATGGTCATATCCATATAGTGTGTGACAAATGTGGCATTATAAAGGAAATGATGCAGCCCGAAAAGTTTGCCGAAATAAATGAAATACAGGATAAATCGGGTTTTCAGATTAACCATGTTGCCATGGAGATACATGGCATTTGCCCGAAGTGCAAGGCTGACGGAAAGGAGTGATCCTCATGCAGGAACCAAAAATCTCCGATAACGCCAAGGTTGTCCTTGAAAAACGCTATCTGGCAAAAGACATGGATGGCAAAGTTGTCGAAACACCGCTTGGCATGCTCCAGAGGGTGGCCAGGGCCATAGCTGATGGAGACAGGGCTCATGGTGCAACCCCTGAGCAGGTTGAGGAAACCTACAAATCATTCCTCGAGATGATGGTGAATCTTGAGTTTTTGCCCAATTCACCAACGCTCATGAATGCTGGCAGAGAATTGGGCCAGCTTTCTGCGTGCTTCGTTTTGCCGGTTGAGGACTCGATAGAATCAATCTTCGAAGCCATAAAACATACTGCCATGATACATAAATCGGGTGGCGGCACTGGATTTTCCTTCTCAAGGCTCAGGCCGAAAAATGACATTGTGAAATCAACAAACGGTGTCTCATCAGGACCAGTATCTTTCCTGAGGGTTTTTGATGCTGCCACCGAGGCGATAAAACAGGGCGGAACACGCAGGGGTGCCAACATGGGCATCCTGAGAATCGACCATCCTGACATCCTCGAGTTCATCAAATGCAAGTCTGAAGACAAAACAATCAGCAATTTCAACATATCGGTTGGCATCACCGAGGATTTCATGAGGGCGGTGGATGCTGACGAAGAATATCCGTTATTGAACCCAAGGGGCAAAGCTGTTGTTGAGAGGCTCAGGGCAAAAGAAGTTTTTGACCTCATAGTTGATATGGCATGGAAAAATGGTGAGCCAGGAATAATCTTCCTTGACAGGCTCAACAAGGATAACCCGACACCAACACTGGGTGAAATAGAGTCCACGAACCCCTGCGGTGAACAGCCACTGCTTCCTTATGAGGCATGCAATCTTGGTTCCCTCAATCTTGCCACTGTAGTGGTTGATGGGCAAATCGACTGGGACAAGCTGGCAAAACTCATCAAAAAATCCGTACACTTCCTCGACAACGTTATCGATGTAAACAGGTATCCGCTTGAGTCGATAATGAAAATGTGTCGTGAAAACCGCAAGATTGGCCTTGGGGTGATGGGGTTTGCCGACATGCTCTTCCTGCTTGGCATATCCTACAATTCACAAGAAGCGGTTGATCTGGCAAGCAAGATCATGGCATTTGTGCAGGACAAAGGCAGGGAAGCTTCAAGAGAGCTTGCTGAAACAAGAGGTCCTTTCCCCAATTTCCACATCTCCATATACGCGCAAAGTGACGAGCCGCCAGTTAGAAATGCTACAATAACCACCATTGCTCCAACTGGGACCATAAGCATGATAGCTGGGGTCTCTTCGGGAATAGAGCCGGTTTTCGCCATCTCTTATGTCCGCAACATCATGGGTGGCAAGCAATTCTTTGAAACCAATACAATTTTCCAGCAGGAGCTTGAAAAGAGGGGTCTTGTCTCCGATGAATTGCTCGCACAAATATCCTCCGAGGGCACCATTGCCCATATTGATCAGCTCCCACCGGACATCAAGAGAGTATTCGTTTGTGCCCATGACATCTCGCCGTACTGGCATGTCAGGATGCAGGCCGCTTTCCAGATGGCAACAGACAATGCAGTTTCAAAGACAGTCAATTTCCCCAACAATGCCACCAGGGAAGATGTAAAAGAAGTTTTTGTCCTTGCATACAAACTTGGCTGCAAGGGAGTGACCATATATCGCGATGGTTCAAGATCAGAGCAGGTCTTGAGCATCAAGGAAGTAAACAAGGAAGCAAAGGCCGAAAATGTCGAAACAGGGCCAATTGCCCCAAGGGAACGCCCTGAAATGACGAAGGGCGTCACCTTCAGGATAAGAACTGGCTGCGGGAATCTCTTTGTAACGATAAATCATGATGAAAAGGGAATTTGTGAGGTATTTGCAACGATGGGCAAGTCTGGTGGTTGTGCCGCAGCGCAGTCAGACGGAATAGCAAGGCTTATTTCGCTTGCCCTGAGGGCAGGCGTTGATACGAAAGCAGTCATCGGACAGATAAGGGGACTCAGGTGCCCATCTCCAACCTGGGGCCAGAATGGTGCCGTTCTTTCCTGTCCAGATGCCATCTCACAGGCCCTTGAGCGGGTTTTGTCCTGGGAAACGCTTGATTTTGGTGGTTCAGAACCCCCAAAAAATGGACACTCCACCTCGCTTTCAGGCAATATTCTTGGCTTGAATCCCCAGTGCCCTGATTGTGGGGCCATGCTTGAGTTCGCCGAAGGGTGTGTGATCTGCAAATCTTGCGGATACAGCAAGTGTGGATGATCAATCTTGCCACTATTTTTTTTAAAAGCCCACTTTTCCGGTGGGCTTTTTTTGTTTCTACAGACAATTACGTTTCAATTTCCGTAGTAAATGGAAAAGGAGGTTGCAAATGAAAAAGCCAATGCTTGTTGCGCTGGCAGTTGTTGTTGCCGCGGTGTCATTTTCCCTCCATCACACAGAGTCTGAACAGACATCTTTTAAGCCCAGAAAATATGCCACTGAAAATGTCATTGTAATTAACACTGATGGATTAAGGTTTGTGGATGGACTTGGTTCAGAGGGCAAGTATTTGGGCCACATCTGGAATGACATCAGGCCGAATGGCGCCATTTTCACCAAGATGTACAATGAAACCTGTACTTATACTGCTCCTGCGCATGCACAGTGTGTAACCGGCGCATGGCAATACGAACCGAACAATGGCAGGATAAGGCCTTCGACGCCAACCATGTTTGAGTATTACAGGCGCCAGTTTGATGCACCACCGGAGGATGTTTGCATCCTGCCCGGTAAAGGTAACTGCTGGCACCTGAACTATTCAACATTCCCAGGTTTTGGAAGAAACTATGAGGCCCCATTTTATGCCCTTGGCTATGGCGATGACGAGATTGCTTCTAAACTCGCTGAGCTTCTGCTGACCACCAAGCCAAAGCTTGTTTATGCAATACTGCCCCATGTTGATTCGGTGGGACACTCGGGAGATTACAAGAAGTACACGGAATCCATTTCCCATGCCGATGAACTCATATGGAAAATATGGCAGCAGATACAGTTCAATCCAAGCTACAAAGACAAAACAACCCTCATAATAACTACCGATCATGGCAGACACACCGAGGGTGTGAGAGATGGTTTCAAATCGCATGGCGATTCATGCGAGGGTTGCAGGCACACCTATTGCGTAATGATCGGCCCTGATGTCAAAAAGGGTTTTGTTTATCAGGATGAATGCCTCCAGGTCGACATCGTCTCGACGGTTGGGGAACTGCTTGGATTCACCACGCCTGCCTGCGACGGCAGCTCTTTGACGAAGGCACTTGTAGACAGGCCGGTGAAGGAAATTCCTGACGAGCAGAAGGCATACATCCTTTCCCTCGAGACCGAATGCAGAAGGTTTAAAGAAAGCAAATATGACCAGGACCTTCCACGCATGCTTGACGCGAGCCTTAAAATCCCGGTTGCCAGTTTGGGGCATTCAATAAATGATGCCATATTCTTGAAGGGTGTTCTTGAAGCCTCGGTATTTTTGAAGGACAGCAAAGGCATAAGCTATGTTAAGACCTGGGCTGATTCGTGGATAGCAAAGGACATGCCAAGAGACGACATTACTGATTCATTATGTGGCGAAGTTCTCTTTGAGCTTTTCGATGCTACAAATGATTCCAAGTATAAAGACAGGGCAAGGGGAATTGCTGACTGGGTAATGTCCAAACCGTTTGATGTGTCCGAGAAGGGTGCACTCCTGTGCAAAGAAATTAAATCGCCAAAGCTCCAGGGCACAGCCAAACTCATCAAAGCGGACACACTTTATGCTGTGGTCCCTCTTTTGTGTCATGCCCAAAAGCTGTTTGACGGCGAGTACGCGGAATTTGCGCTTGGCCAGTATGAGGCACACAAGAAACATCTGGCCGATGAAAAGGGCCTTTTCAGGCATTTTACGCTGGCGAATGCTCCGCTCAAAATTAATCCAATAAACTGGGTGAGAGGCAATGCTTTTGCTTTGGGCTCAATCCTTGAGGCCTCATCAATACTTGGTGAAGACAAAGACATCTACAAAAAGATTTCAGAATTGATCACAAAGGAACCTTTGGGTGACCAGATAGTCATGAGGCAGCAGCAAAATGGTTTGTGGATGGACGACCTCTCAGGGCAGGTGTCTGATTATGATACTGTTGCAAATTCCATATTGATCGGTGCCATTTCAAAATGGCAGGGTGAAAAAGTATCCAGAAGAGCTGGCGAGGACAAGCTGTCAGAGATGTATTTTGACGAAGATGTATTTACCACAATGGTTGTTTTGCCGGATAAGAAGAAGGTTACAAAGGAAAGTGCGCTCAATGGTTCGATGTACCATATAATAGGCGCATGGGATTCGATGTGGCCGCAAATATCAGAATCTGGCCTGGTCTATGGATGTGCCGAGCCGGCTTATGATGCCCAGTTGTACTACCAGAGTTTTGTTCCTCCAGTTTACAGCAGGGATAGGGGTTTCTACAAAGAGGGCCAGGGTGCTTCCATGTCCGCACTTGTCAATCTCTCTGATTTGTGTTCCAGGCTCACTCTTGTAAACAAGAGGGTTCCGCCCATAAAGTAGGTATACAAATAAAAAAGACGCCCCTTGTGGGCGCCTTTTTTATTTGGTTTGGGGACGGGTTTTAGTTGAATTTTATTGGTGCAGAAGGCCCTTTCGGGGTTTCCCTGATGATTCCTGGGAACTTTGCGACCAGTATTTCAGCGGTAACGCCAATGATGTTGCCGTGATCGTCCAGGTGGCCTCCGGTGAACTCATGGTCATCAATGCAAAGCATTGCATGGATGTGGACCTTTGTTCCGCCAGCTTCTTTTGGTTCAATGTTTCCTGATGCAAGAAGGAGCTCGACTGCTCCTTCAACTTCCCTCATCGGGGCGTACTTGAAGCCCTCTGGAGTTGAAAGGATCGAAGTGAACCTGGCTTTTTTCAGGGCCCCGACACAAGATGTAATGAACCCTGAACCAATGCCGGAAGAATTTACAGCCTCTCCCACACACTCGAGCAGGTCATCGCCCGGATCAAGCCTGATGGCCAGAAAATCTCCGTTCAGTTTCCAGATCATCTCACTGTTGAGGGGTTGTGGCTGGTGCTGCTGGTGTTGTTTCGCCGGCAGCTGGTGTCTCTGCTTCTGCTGCGGCCTTCGGTGCCTTGATTGTCAAGATCATTGCATCTGGTGAGGTGGTGAAGGTTATTCCCTCGGGTGCTGTCAGACTTCTGACGTGGAGCAGGGTTCCAAGATCAAAATCTGCGACGTCAACTACGATTTCGTTTGGCATCTTCTCTGGAAGCGCCTGGACTTTTATCTTGTAAAGCCTCTGCTCAAGCCTTCCACCAATCTTTACACCCTTTGCGTCGCCAATAAGCCTTACTGGCAATGTGACTTCGATTGGCTCATCAAGTTTTACGGTGTAGAAATCAATGTGCTGGACCCTTCTTGTGATGATGTGCATCTGGCACTCTTTCACAAGGGCGGTCCTCTTTGTGCCGTTTACGTCTAGGTCAAACAAAAGCGTCGAAAGCCCTTTCCTCGAGAGAAGAACAAACTCTTTCTCGTTTACCTGGACGGGCTTGGAGCCTTGCATGCCTTTACCATAAATCACGGCTGGGATGGTTCCCTGGGCCCTTAGCTGTGCATTGTGGCCCTTGGTGTCTCCTCTTTCCTCAGCTTTAAGTGATACTCTCTGCATGTCTTACTCCTTCTTATAGTCCTGGGATTCTTCGTTCGCCCACCGGAACATTGAACAGTTCCGAAATCGAACGATGGTCTCTTATACGGATAATTGCCTCAGCAATCAAGGGTGCAACGGAGAGGACCTTAATTTTTCCTGCCCGCTTCTCTTGTGGAATGGCAATAGTGTTGGTTATTACAAGTTCTATTATTGGCGACTGGTTAATCTTCTCTACCGCATTGCCACCAAGGAGGCCGTGTGTTGCACAGGCAAAGATCCTTTTTGCGCCATTTTTATGGGCTTCGTAAGCCGCTGTTACCATTGTGCCGCCAGTCTGGACAATGTCATCAACAAATATTACGTCTTTGTCTTTTACATCGCCGATAAAGTAGAGCGATTCAACTACATCTGGTTTTGGGCGTGTTTTTGCAAACACTGCGACTGTGCCGCTCATACTGTTTGCAAAAAGATTTGCCCTGGTAACGCCACCAATATCTGAAACTGCAACGGGGTTTCTGATGCCAATGCTTTCAAAGTAGTCTTTAAAAATCATCATTGCAGTGAGGTTGTCAAACGGAATGTCAAAAAACCCCTGGATCTGGTTTGCGTGCAGGTCGATGGTCATTGCCCTTGTGGCACCTGCTACAGTGAGTATGTCGGCCACCAGCTTGGCCGTTATTGGTTCTCTGGCCTGGGATTTCCTGTCCTGCCTTGCATAGCCGTAGTATGGGATGATTACGTTGACCGAGTTTGCCGAGGCCCTCTTCAGGGCATCGATCATTATAAGCAGTTCCATTAGATTGTCGGCTGGCGGGTTTGTTGGCTGAATAACAAAAACATCATAACCCCTGACATTCTCTCCTGGCCAGCACTTTATCTCACCGTCCGCAAATTTCATTACGTTCATTTTGGAAAGAGGAACATCAACATGTTCGCAAACTTCATTGGCAAGCATCTCATTGGCGGAACCAGAGAATATCTTTATCATTTTCCCCCTCCATTTTGCTCTTTTTTCTTTTTGGCCCAACCCTCTTTTATGACCATCGGGCTTCTTTCAATTGCAAGTGAATCTTCAGGGACATTTTTTGTGATTACAGAACCAGCGCCGGTGTATGCACCATCGCCTATTTCAACTGGTGCCACCAGCATTGTGTCTGAGCCGATAAAAACATTGTTGCCGATCTTTGTTTTGGATTTGTTTGTGCCGTCATAATTGCAAGTTATTGTTCCTGCACCAATGTTTGTTTTTTCGCCGACTTCACAGTCACCCAGATAGGTGAGGTGCGGGACTTTTGATCCTTTGCCTATCTTTGATTTTTTGAGGTCGATGAAACATCCTATTGTTGCACCATCCTCAACTTCGACAAGCGGACGCATCCTTACGAAAGGCCCTACTTTGACATTGTCGCCTATTGTTATGCCGTCTTTCTTGCCATTGAGAAATACGAACGGACCGATTTCGCAGCCTTCTCCAATACTCATTTTGCCAGCCAGGTAGGTTTGGGGGTATATTATTACATCTGGTGCTATCTCTACGCTTGCTTCGATGTATGTTGAGCCAGGATCAATTATGGTGACCCCAGACATTGCTAAATCTTTTAACCTTTTGATTAAAAGGTTACCTGTGATTTCAGCAAGTTGCCACCTGTTGTTGATTCCCCTGTATTCATCAAGATCGGTGGACCTGACGCTTACGGTTGTTTTTTCCTGCTGGTAGAGAATTTCTATAACATCAGTCAGATAATATTCTTTCTGGTCGTTGTCTGGTGTAATTTTGTCGAGGGCTGGCCAGAGGTCTTCCATCTTGAAAAGATAAACACCTGCATTCACTTCGGCTATCATCTTTTCTTCAGGTTTGGCGTCCCTTTCCTCGACTATGTCTTTTATGGCGCCCCAGTTGTCCCTGATGATCCTTCCGTATCCGGTTGGGTCCGGGACTTTTGCAGTAAGCATTACGCAGGATGGCTTCTCCGCCTCGGCCAGATCTATCATTGATTTTAAGGTTGCTGGCCTAAGGAGTGGCGTATCGCCGCACAGAACAAACAAATAGCCGCTTTGACCTTCAAAAGTTGTTCTGGCTTTTATAACAGCGTCACCTGTTCCGAGCTGGGATGGCTGGGGAATGTAGGAATATGAATCGCCAAGTTCCTCCATTACCTCTTTTGCTCCAACCCCTATCACCACGCCAATTTTTTCTATGCCAAGCGACCTGACGCAATCGAGTACATAGGATATCATTGGCCTTCCAAGGATTTGATGTAACACCTTGGGTGTCTTGGATTTCATCCTGACTCCGGCGCCTGCCGCAAGAATGAGTGCTGAGATTTCCATATGTCTCCATTTTTGGCTGGGGAGGCAGGACTCGAACCTGCGAATGTCAGCTCCAAAGGCTGATGCCTTACCGCTTGGCGACTCCCCAACGAAAATTTGATACGGCAGATAAATTTTAGCCTTCACAATATACATGTCAACAGTTAAACCATTGACTGAAGCTAAGTGTATTGCCAATGGAGGATTTTGATGAAAAAAATTGCCTTGTTTTTGGCGCTATTTTTAAGCCTGGCACCCTTTATTGCCATGGCCCAGATACTTCACTGGCCGATGCTGGGTGGAAACCCCCTTCATGAGGGGGAGGCTTCTGCCATTCCGCAATCTCCGCTTGAACAGACATGGAGAAAATCATTGGGAATCCCGACCTACAGCGCCCCGCTTACAGATGGCAGCAAAATATATCTTTCTTGTGGCACAAGAATTGACGATTCAGGCGCCTTTTTCTGCCTTGATCCATTGGACGGAAGGGTGGTTTTCAGGCATGATTTTGCCAAAGGCATGCCCCAGACCCCTGTTTTGTCTGGTGGAAGGATAATTGGTGCCTGTGCTGACGGGCACATATATGGCAGGGACATCAGTGGCTCCGAGGTTTATTCCACCCTCATCGAAGGCAAGGGTTCAAGATCATCTGGCGTTGACAATGCAACCATGGTAATTTTTGGAACGACAGGCTCAAAGAACAATCTTGTCTGTGTCGATGCATATACAGGAAGCACAAACTGGACTGCGGCAATAGCCTCTGATGTCCAGACCTCTCCGGTTGCTTATGGCGGTCTGATATATGTTCTTGCTGATGACAACAACCTTTATGCAGTGAATGATTCAAATGGAAATATAGAGTGGAAATGGGAAATTGGCTCATCCCCGTCTGCTGCCCCCATGATCTTTGATAACCACCTCCTGATTCCAAGTTCATCGGGTATTTCAAGCTTGCACCTTGCATTTGAATATAAGGATTTGAAAGTTTCCTGGACAAGAGATGATATTGGCAAAGTGACAACCATGCCATGTACTGACGGAATAAACATTTTCTTTGGTACTGATTCGGGCAAGTTCTATTGCCTAAATGGCGCGAATGGCAACCAGGACTGGGAATACAATGCTTCTTCGAGAGTAACCTGCTCGCCTGTTGTCGCATCCGGCAAGGTGGTTTTTGGGTGCGAAGATGGCAATGTCACCATCCTGGATTCTGAAAACGGCAAATTTGTTGAAAAAATTGCCTTGGGTGCCATTCCAACGGCACAGCCACTGGTTTTTTGGGACAGAATAATAATTTCCTGCTCAACGGGTGAAGTCGTTTGCCTTGGGCCAAAGGGCGAAGGTGGCGGTGACGAGGTGGTTGTTGATCCCGAACCAAAAACTCCAATTCTGAAAGTCGATTGCCCCCAGTCAGCATTTGTCGGGCAGAAGGTGAAAATACCGATACTCATTGAGGACGCACAAAACATAACCGGGCTCAAATTCGCCTTTGCTTTTGACCAGTCAAGCATCAGGTATGTTGGATACGAACCGGGCCAGTTCTTCTCCCATGATGGGTCCAATCCTGAGACGACAGCGCAGGAGGGCGATGGAGAGGTTGTTTTTGGGATTGGCCCAGCCTATCCCGCAAGCGGGAAGGGCATGATTCTGGAACTTGAGGTTGAGCCCCTTGTTCCAGGAAAGCATGGCCTCACACTAATCGATGCTAACGCAACGGCCGAGGGTGACGTGACTTATGAGCCGCTGATTGTTTCTGACACCCTTGAAGTCAAGTTGCCACGACCGGAAGTGGAAGTCCTTCTTGATCCCGCGTTGATTGATCACGGGAAGATAACCGGAAAGACGAGTTTCAAGCTCAGACTAACACAGAAAAATGGTGAACTGGCCGATTTTATTGCCAGAGGCTCATCGGAGGCTTGCGCGGTTTTCCCTGACTCGGGAACAATCGGCGGGAACAATGGAATAGATATTATTGCCACTGTTGACCCGGCAAAATTGCCAAAAGGGCCCAGCGAGGTTGTTGTCTCTGTAAACATAATTGGAAAGACCCTCAAATCAGTCATAAAGGTCATTGTGCCTGAAGAAGAGTTGCCCGGAACACCACCACCCTGCATCAAGGTTGACCCGATAGCACTTGATTTTGGTTTTATTCCAAGGGGCAGGGAAGTGTCAATCGATTTCACGCTCACCTTTGACACTGACAAGGAGATATCTGGTGTAATCAAAACCGACAAGAGGTGGCTGAGGGTAACGCCGGCCACGTTCAAAACGAAAGGTGGAGAGGTCACAGGAATAGCCACCATAGCAGCTTCGGAACTCCCCGGTGTCTCGTCAGTCCTTGGCTACATGACCATTTCGGCCCAGGGAAAGATATGCCAGGATGTTCGCGTCGAGGCCAGGGTGGAGACCCAGCCAAGCATTGTGCTTGAGCTTGACGTTGGTGTGAAGAGGGCAAGCATTGGCTCGATAAAAGTCGATCTAGACCAGGCGCCACGCATAAGAAACGAGAGAACACTTGTTCCAATAAGGTTTGTATCAGAGTCTTTTGGTTGCAAGGTGCAGTGGGAAGCAACCACAAAAAAAGTCACCATAAACCGCTTTGATGACACGATAATCCTCTGGATAGGCAAGAAAGAGGCAATTGTGAATGGCAAAATGGTCAGCCTTGATGTTGCCCCTTCGATTGAAGAAGGTGGGACCCTTGTGCCAATCAGGTTTATCTCGCAAGCGTTTGGCGCCAATGTCGAGTGGTTCCATGAGACAAAGCACATCAGGATCACCTATACCCCACCGGATGACTATGTGTTCTAGATAAACACAATATTAAAAAGCGGCCTCTTCAAACTTGAAGAGGCCGCTTTATGTTTTGAAGCATTATTAGATGTCTGATCTCATAATATGATAATATTTGGCATATTGTATCAACTCTGCTCTTTATGTTTCCTCTTATATGCCATATTGATAAATATTGATGCTATTATGATAGCAATAGCAGCAATAAGTATGTAATACTTATATTTATTCATATCATCATAGAATGGAGTAGTATTTTGCGTTTTTACATTGTTCTCTTTAGCTTTTTCAATGGTGACCTCGTCCAGCTTTGCGACAAAAAGGACAGAGCTCTCGGCGCCCGGCGTTTCACCCACAAATGATTTGTAGTTTTGCTCCATCTCCCTCATCTTGTCCAGTTCTGCCTGGCCACCGAACAGGAGCTGTTTTGATTCGTCCATCGCCTTCTGGACTTTTTCTTTTCCGCCATTGCGCTCGATTGCCTGCTGTAGCTTTTTGCCAAGCTCCAGCAGCCTGTCTGATTGTGGGCCAAAATCTTCAGCCATTTTCTTGAAATCGTCAATCATCGAGAGGATTTCTTTCTGACTCGGCACCTTGACCCCATGGAATGTCCCGCCTGAAACCAGAACATCAAACTGTGAGAGGTTTTTTGTTATCAGGGCCGGTATTTCAGAAAGTGGCGGTGTTTTTGTCCCGCCGACATCCCCACCCTTGATTATTGTGTTCAGGCCAGAAGATATTGCGTTAAGCCCGTCAATGGTTGTGTTTATTCCCGGCATCTGGACGCTCATGATCTCTCCCCCGGAAATGAGCGCGGTTAGTGTCTGATCGAGCAATTTGAGGCTTTCCGGCATGGAAGATATTGATGGTATGTCCTTGCCTCCGATGGTTCCACCATCTACCAGCACTTTCAGATTTTGTGATGCCTTGTCGGACTCCTGTTTTGCGGAATCGATTTTTTGGCCGACAATCTTTAGCGAGGCCTCTATGTCTGAAAGTTTGTCCAGAAGGTCCTTGTCGCTGGTCTGGGACTTTAGTTTTGAGACCGACGACAGAGTGTCATCAAGGGTGGTTTTGGAAACAAACAGTTCCCTGGATGATTTGTTTGCAGAATTGGCTGAATTCTGGAGCACGGAAATGCTCTCTGTCAAGCCGCTGGTATTGGAATCAAGCTCCTGCTTCATTGTTTCAACGACCTGCTTGTGCCCCTTGCTCAGCTGGGAAAGGTTGTCTGCTCCGCTGGCAAGCTCCTTGAGTCCTTTTTCGAGATCGGAGAACGATTTTGTCAGGTCAGAGACCTGTTTTTTGGAATCATCAATCGCCTGTTTTGAGGCATCAAGAAGGGATTGAAGGGACACAAGCTGGGACAATATTTTGTCTGGATCAAGGTTGATCTCTACTCCAGCCATATCGAGAAGGTCAGTGTTGTCAGCAACGGATGCCAGAAGATCCTGGATTGCAGGGTCGATACTTGGTATCGAGATGTCAGGGATTCTTGGCAGGATCGAGATTTGAACAGACGGCAACGTCACCGAATTGCTTGAGTATTCGAGCACAGCTTTGCCGTCAGGGCTTGGAAGGAGCGTCCAGATGATCCTTTTACGGCTTCCAATGGTCATCGACATGGCACCCTTTGCTTCGATGGAGCTATAAGAATCCACTGGTATCTCAGCTTGCACCATTACGGTCATTGGTTGGTAGAGAGTTTTTTCTTTGGTGACTGTCTTGTCACCCTCTTTCCAGCTCAAATCGACAGTTTTTGGCAGTTTGTTTGTGAAAGACATTGAGAGGGTTATTTTGCCATTTTTTCCAATCGCTTGTTCTGGCTTTATTTTTTTGTCATCCAGTAGTAATTCTATATCAAAACTTATTGGCAGTGGTTTGTCTGTTTTGCCTGTGTAGAAAATGTCTTTCTGCCCGTTAGAACTGAACTTCCATGTTACATTGCCGCCAGCAATTTCAGGCTTCATGCCCGGATCAAGTGATATTACGTCCGAGATTTCAGGCTTGTCCTGGACTATCATTTCACCCGTTCCTTCGACCCTGAGCCAGTTTACAACGGATTCTTCAACTGGTTTTCCGTTCCAGTCCAGTACAGTGTAGACTGTTTGGGTCCTTTTTACTTTCGCTGGTGTGCTTACAGCCATCACCGGCACTGCGAATGTCAATATTGTAGCTATCACTATCAAGAGGACCTTACGCATTTTTCCTCCTCATCTTTCCTTTGAAGATCAAAAGTAATGCAGGTATTGCGGTTATTACTATGGCTCCAGAAATCAATGCTCCTCTGGCCAGCAGCATTGTCAGGTCTTTGACCATTGAAATCTGTGAAGTTGCTGAAATTGCGGCACATGCACCAAAAAGTGTGAGTGCCGATGTTATAATTGCAGGAGAGCCTTCCCTTATGGATATTTTCATGGCTTCTTCTGGCGATTTTTCCTTTAATTCATCAAAATACCTTGTCGCGATGAGAATTGAGTAATCAACTGTTGCACCGAGTTGTATTGCTCCAAGCGCAACTGGGCCAAAGTAGAATGTTGGTGGCGTATTCAGGAACCACTGGATTGCTATGTTGAGCCATATCGCCACCTCTATCCCGATTATTAAAACAAGTGATGGCCTAAATTTTCTGAGTGCTATCCAGACTATTACGAATACCCCAAGGATGGTTGCAATGTTGACTTTCAGGTTGTCTGATACGCCCATTTTTTCAATGTCGTATTGGATCATGTCCGTACCTGTTGCCAGTACGTTGCCGTTATATTCCTTTTCGATTGCCTTTATGCTCTCAAAGGATTTTTCCAGCTCAGTTTTGTCTGGCGCATTTAGCGTTACAGTCAACAGATATTTGCCTTCGGACTCGAGTTTCGCAAGCACTTTTTTGGGCACGTATGATCTTGGAACATAGGCAGAGCCGGTGGAAAGTGGGCCGATTATTTCCTTGACATGGGGCACTTTTGATAATTTTTCCTCAATCTCCAGCCGCTGGTTTTCATCCGCTCCAAGCAAAACAACCGAGACCGTATGGCCACCACCGAATTTTTCCATCACCAGATCAAGGTCTTTTTGCACACTTTCGTCAAATTTGATTCCCTCTTCAAAGGAGTAGGTGACAGGTTGCATGTTGGAACCTATGAAGGCTGGCACTGCAAGCACCAAAAAGACAAGTGCTATTATCCCTTTGTTCCTGACAACGAAATTGCCAAGCTTCTCCATGTTTGGAAAGAGGTTTCTATGTTTTAGGGCATTGAGCGGTTTTTCAATTATCAATATGAGAGCAGGCAATATCGTAAGTGTCACGACGAAACCCACAAAAACGCCCTGGGCCATGACTATTCCCATGTCGCCACCCATCTTCATACTCATGAAGAGGAGCGCCAGGAACCCTGCCATTGTGGTCAGGCCGGAGGAAAGAACAGCCGTGGAAGTCTTTGCAATTGATTTTGCCATTGCCTCCAGGGAGGGAAGTGTTTTCTTTTCTTCCTCGTAGCGGTGCAACAGGAATATGGCATAATCCATTGTTACCGCAAGCTGGAGTGCTGCGGCAATGGATGATGTCATAAAACTCATCTGGCCCCTGAAAAATCCGGTCAAACCGAAATTTATCAGGATGGCGATTCCCGCAGAAACAAGGAAGAGTATTGAGTAAGCTGGTTGAGTGAGTGCCAGAACAAGCACCAGGAGGATTGCTATGACAGCAATTACAAGCATCGAGCTTTTTGCTGAGTTGGAGAGCCTTTCGACTTCCTGATTGTACAGAAAATCACCAACAACCCTTGCTTCAACTCCAAGTTCTGCTTTTATGGCCTCAGCCTGTTGTGATGGCTTTCTTCCAGTTGGTGCCAGCGTGATTTGTATGAGCGTGTCCTCACCTGAAAGGAACTGGTCCCTGGCTTCTTTTGAAGCAAAATCTTCCGGTATTTTCACATCTTCAAGATCTGAATACCAGAAAGTTTCTGCAACATCCGGCATCTTGTTTAGCCTGTCGATGATTTCCTTGGTTTCGCTGACTGTTTTCCCGGAAAGCACCACGTAGATGTTGTCCGAAAACCCAAAATCCTTCTGCAATATTTTTTGGCCAATCACAGAGTTGATGTCTTGGGGGAGATATGAGTAGAAATCATAATTGATTGAGAGTTTGCCAATCCCTATGGCGGAGAGCAGAAGGATACCAAGGCAGGAAATCGCAATGCCAATCCTGTTCTTTACGATCCAAGTTCCAATCTTCTCAAGCATTCTTCTCCTTCAGAAGGCCGTAAAGGCAAATATCAATGAATTCATCGATAGCATTGTCCATTGGGAACTCGTAATTGGCGCTGGAAGTGAAGAATTGCAGGATTGCCATCAAAGCCATGCTGATGATTGATTTGTAGTCGTTTTCCCTCAGGATGCCCGACTTTTCCCCCAGGTTCAGGAGTTCGGTCAGGTAGTTGCTTACCCGTCCCAGCACCATTACCTGGAATTTGTGGAGGTCTGCATTGTTTTTGGCCTCGTTTGCAAGGATCCTTATTGTCTGGGCGTTATCGCGCACGATTCCTGTAAAACCGTGGAAAATTTCATATACCTTTTCAATAAACTCTTTCTGTGAGATTGTTTTTTGCCCAGTAAGGTCATACTGGAAGCTGTATTGCATTCTTTCGATGAGCTCTTTTGCCATTTCCACCATCAGCGCTTCCTTGCTCTCGAAATAGAGGTAGAACGTTCCCTGGGCCACTCCGGCCTGAGCAACGATGTCTGCGATCCTAGTTTTGGCAAAGCCCTTTTCGGAAATGACTGCGAGCGCCGCATCCATTATCTCGCTTTTTCTGTCCATCTCGTCTCCTTATGACTGAACCATCAGTCAGTGACTGACTAATCAGTCATATATCACAATGGAGGTTTTATGTCAAGGCGGGTGTGTAAAGGAAATATATCTGTTAGAAGCCGTTAGATGAATTAGAAGAAATGATGATTTTTTGAGTGAAAAATTTAGGCAAATAAAAAACTGGCGGTGATTGAGTCACCGCCAGTTTTTGTGAAGCTTATTAAAAAACTAGCCTACAACACCGACAGAATTGTCCCTGGCCTTGAAGATGACCTCAACGATGTCCTCTGGCTTGATGCCAAGCGCTTTTGGCCCTGAGGCAAAGAAACCGTTTACGGCATTCAGAAGCTCACCCCTGTCCATTTTTTTGCCCTTGAGTGCATTTTCAAGGTTTGGAAGTGAGTCTGTGGGCATCATGAAGAAATCACCGGAGATTACTATGTCGTCTATGTGATCATCCTTGATTGAGAGGGTGGTCCTGATCAGCTTGTCAGATTTGAGGTCGGCCTCGGCGATGATAAGTCCTGCCATGACCTTTGTCCTCTTGCCGGACATGTCCATGAGCTTTTCGTGGCCCCTTGTTCTGCGGTGGAGCCATTCGTTTGTTTTTGTTGTGGCAAAGATCTCTTCAAGGTTTTTCTTTTCCGCTTCGGTCATCTCGCCCTTTTCGAGTTTGACGCCCAGTTCGATTTCAAAGACTGGCAGATACTTTTTCTGGACCTCTTCGTAAGTGAATTCTTTTCCAATCTCCCTCTTCAGCGAAGTCATGTGTTCCCTGACGTTTTCGATTATTTTGTCCCTGAATTTTTCGGATGGGACTTTCAGCACTTGGGCCATCATTTCAACGTCCGCATCCATGATTACATTTCCGATTACGAACGAGGCACCGTGCATATTTGCCAGGGCGTTCCCAGAGGCCTTTCTGTGCCCTATGATTACGTCGTTTACCGGCTTGAATGACGCATCACAGCCAAAAGCCTTGTATGTAGAAACCGTTGGCCTGAGGAGTCTCTCTGAAACAGTGACAGGATCACCCATGACGAGTGGATCATCATTTTTGACGATGATGTGGTAGAAGAACTGGTATGGATCGAGGAAAACTGCACCACCACCTGCCTGTCTTCTGACAATGGGAACATTGTTCTTTTTGCAGAAATCTTCTTCAACCTCTTTTTCCAGCAACTGGTGGACGCCGATGCACACATAAGGCGTTGCCGGGTGGCAGTTGATCAGTGTGTTTGGCGAATTGCCCTTTCCGACCTCTTTTGCCACCGCCTCGTAGATGCTCTGGATTGTCCATCCGTCCAGACCGCCAAAATCTAGCAATCTCCAAGCCATAAAACCCTCCTGTTTCACAAAATCGAATTATTTTGAATCAACAACTGCCGGTTTACTTTCTTGACAAAAGCGCCTATGTATATAAATTTATCAAGCGAGGTGCCTAGGTAGCTCAGTTGGTAGAGCAGTGGACTGAAAATCCTCGTGTCGGCGGTTCAAGTCCGTCCCTGGGCACCATTTTTATTTTCTAGCCCTCTTCAACGTCCTCTGGTTCCGGGATGTTCTCGTATGGAAGCCCATTTCTCCTCTTGTAGTCGTTTATTGCCCTTGAAAGTGCCACTGCGCCAAGATTTGAGCAATGGATCTTGTTTGCTGGCAGGCCACCAAGTGCATCTACAACCACCTTGCTGGAGATGGAAAGCGCCTCGTCAATATTTTTTCCTTTCACCAGTTCAGAAATCATGGATGAGACAGCTATTGCCGCTCCACATCCAAACGTCTTGAACTTGATGTCAGTTATGATGCCGTCCTTCACCTTGATGTAAAACGTCATCATGTCACCGCAGACCGGGTTTCCGACTTCACCCACGCCGTCTGCATCATTGATCACTCCAACATTTCTCGGGTTTCTAAAATGCTCGATAACTTTCTCTGAATACATGAATCACCTCGCTGGTTTGTCGGGGCCAATTGCCGACATTTCTCTTAGTTTTTTTACAATCTGCGGAAAGATCGCCATGACCTTGTCCACATGATCCATTGTGTTGTCTTTTCCAAACGAAAACCTTATTGATCCATTGATAAACTCGTGCGGGATGCACATGGCATTGAGCACATGTGACGCGGCAAGTGATTTTGATGTGCATGCCGACCCGGAAGAGGCCTGTATGTTGCCATCCATATCAAGAAACATCAGCATTGATTCACCCTCTGCAAACTTGATGCTGATGTTGAGTATTTGCGGCAACCTGTTTTTTTCATCGCCGTTTATGAATACGTCCGGGATTTCATCAAAGATTCTTTTCTGGAGAGCATCCCGAAGCATTGCAGTGTATTCCATGTGCCAGGGGAGCTTGTCTTTTGCAAGCTTTGCGGCCCACCCCATCCCCACAATTCCAGGAGTGTTGTATGTTCCGGAACGAAGACTTCTTTCGTGTGAACCACCGGTCATGACCGGATTTAGTCTGACACCCTTTTTTATATAAAGGGCGCCAACACCTTTCGGGCCATAGAATTTGTGGGCCGACATCGAGAGCAAGTCAACGCCGAGCGCCTTAACATCGACAGGAATTTTTCCTATTGCCTGCACGGCATCCGTGTGGAACGCCACGCCCCTGAGTTTGCATATTCTGGCAATCTCCTCAATTGGTTCGATTGTCCCAATTTCGTTGTTTGCCATCATGACTGAAACCAGGGATGTCTTGCCGGTTATCGTCTTTTCGACGTCCGCCGGGTTGACCCTGCCTTTTCCGTCGACAGGGAGGTATATCGCTTTTGCACCATAGTGTTTTTCAAGGTCCTGCACTGTGTGCAAAACTGCATGGTGCTCGATTGCAGATGTTATTATTTCATTTTTCTCAGGGCAAAGCCTCAAAAACAAGCCCCTGATTGCCAAGTTGTCGGATTCAGTACCACCTGATGTAAAGATTATCTCGCTCGGGCTTGCATTGATGAGCCCGGCCACTTGCAGCCTTGCCTCTTCTATTGCCTCGGCCGCCTTTTGGCCCTGGGAGTGCATCGAAGAGGCATTGGCAAAGATTTCGGAAAAATATGGCATCATTTTCTTCAGGACTTCCCCATCAAGCGGTGTTGTGGCCGAATGATCAAGATAAATGGAGTTCATTTTTCCTCCTTGTCCCATAACTTGAGGCATTCATCAACATCTTCACAATTTTTTTGCTTGCAGTTGTCAAATATCTCCAGAAATTTTTTTACACCAGGGATGTTCATCTTTTTTTCATTGATTAGGAATTTGACGAGTTCGAGACGCTCAAGGTCTCTGGTGGAGTAAAGCCTCCTTCCATTGACCCTGCTTGGTGTTATGAGCCCTTTTTGTTCCCAGAGCCTGAGGGTTTGCTCACAGACCCCAAGAACATCGGCCACCGCTCCAACTGTCATTACCGGTTTCGTGTCTTCTATCACAAGCCATATAATATATCCTCAATGTTAATTTTCAAGTAACCTATAAATATGATTATAAAGTTTTTGAGTTTTTGTGGCCGAGAAAAATTTGTCTGGGACGCTTTTTTTATAGGGAGCAGGACTATTTTGAAAGAGATGCTTTGATTTTTTCGTAAATTGAGATTGTGTCAAGTTTTTGTGACTCAAGCAATTCTTTTCTGGAGCCGTTTTCTGGAAATGTGTTTGGCAAACCGATTATGTGCAATGATGGTATATGTTCCATCAACCTTTGCCCTATTCCACCACCAGTGACGCCCTCTTCGATGAAGAATACAAGTTTTTTTCCTTCTGCATGTTTCAACATGGAACCCGTGTCGAGAGGGCTGGCAAACCTCATGTTTAAAACAGCGCACGAGAAGCCATCTTTTTCGAGCATCTCGGAAATGGTAGCCGTTTCTTGCCTGAAAGTGCCAATGTATGCAAGCAGGATGTCACTCCCGTTTTTTACGAGTTCGGCCTTTCCAAAAACCACGTCTTCGCAGTCAGCTTTCAGGGCGGCATCTTTTGGATACCTGATAGCTGAGGGGCCCTTTGACGAGAAAGCAATTTCGAGCATCTGGCATAGTTCCTTTGCACAGGATGGCGCCATGACGGTGATGTTTGGGACCAGTGAGAGGTAGGCCAGATCAAAGATGCCCTGGTGTGTTGGGCCATCATCCGGAACGAGGCCTGCCCTGTCTATTGCAAAAATGACCGGCAGGTTCATGAGCGCCACATCATGGATTATCTGGTCATAGGCCCTCTGCAGGAAGGTGCTGTATATTGCCACAACAGGTTTCAGGCCGTTCCTGGCAAAGGCCGAAGCCAGAGACACCGCATGCTGCTCTGCTATTCCCACATCGAAAAGCCTGCCTGGAAATATCCTCTGGAATTCTGCAAGGCCGGTTCCGTCTGACATTGCAGCAGTTATTGTCACAATCGACTTGTCTTTTTTGGCGGCCTCAACCATGCACTCCCCAAAAATTTTTGAATATGTGGGTTTTCCGTTTGCCGTCTCGCCGTTTGCGGGTTTGAATGGTGCCGTGCCGTGGTATTCGGTTGGTTTCGATTCCGCAAATGAGCAGCCCTTGCCTTTTTTTGTGACAACGTGGAGGAGCACTGGGCCCTTCATGTGTTTTATCCTGCCAAGAAAAGCCAGCAGGAGTGGTATGTCGTGTCCGTCAACCGGGCCAAGGTATCTGAACCCGAGCTGTTCAAAATACTGGTCAGCCATAAGAAACCTCTTGAGGGCGCCCTTTATCCTGAAACCCATCCCGACAGCCCATTCGCCAAAGCGGCCCATTCTAGAAAAGCCCTTGCCGACGTAATGGCTGAACCTGCGATAAAAGATTGCTGCCCTGAGTTTACTTGTGAACAGAGAGAGGGCACCAACCGATGGCGAGATTGACATCTGGTTGTCATTAAGGATGACAAGGACATCAGTGTCCATCTGCCCTATGTGGTTGAGTGCCTCAAAGCATTCACCACCGGTCAGTGATCCGTCGCCAACAATTGCAATTACTGAATGTTTTTCGCCCTTTAGGTCCCTTGCGATTGCCTCTCCGGCTGCGAGGGATACGGCCGTTGACGCGTGGCCTGTCTTGTAGAGGTCATGTCTGGACTCATCGGGGTTTGGAAACCCTGAAAGGCCACCCTTTTTTCTTATGCTGCCAAACCTGTTTAGCCTTCCGGTTATAATTTTGTGGGCATAACACTGGTGGCCTACATCAAAGATTATCCTGTCTTTGGGGGAATCAAAAATCTTGTGAAGGGCAATTGTCAACTCCACAATCCCTAGGTTGGATGCCAGATGGCCGCCATTTTTTGAAACGGCGTCGACAATCGCTTCCCTTATTTCGCAAGCAAGCTTGCCAAGGTCCCTGGTCCTCAATTTCTTGAGGTCATCCGGTCCTTTTATTCGACCAAGAATTTCCATCACTGCCAAAAATAGACCAGGTTGGCCATTTTTCAAGGTTCGTTGACCAACCACATATTAGGGCTATACTCGACCAGGATGGATAAAATCAGGGATATTCTTGGCAAGGCAAGGGTTATTGCGGTCGTTGGTGCCTCGCTTGATGAGTGTTCTGCAAGCTTTCCCATAACCAAGTACCTTGTTGCCAGAGGGTTTAGTGTTTATCCTGTCAACCCAAAATATGCTGGTGAAGAAATTTCGGGCGTCAAATTTCTGGCTAGCCTTTCAGATATAAAAGAGAAAATAGATATAATCGATGTTTTCAGGAAATCGGAGGCAATATCTGGAATGCTGGATGATTTTATTGCCGTCAAACCAGGAGTTGTTTGGTTTCAGCTTGGGATATATGCTCCTGACTCGTTCAAGATCCTTGAAGAAAATGGCATAGAAGTGATATATGAGCGTTGCATATATAAAGAACTGATGGAGTGTTGATGGAACCCGAATACAAAGGTACTGATTCAAACTGTTTTGCTTGTGGAACTTCCAACCAGAGGGGTCTGAAGCTGAAATTTGCACTGATTGATGACCATGTGGAGGCCAGGTTTGTGCCAGACAAAGACCTCGAAGGGTGGGACGATGTTGTGCATGGTGGCATAGTGTCCACTCTTATAGACGAGGCGATGTCCCATGCTATTTTCAGGCTGGATGGTGGCTCTGTGGTAACGGCTGAAATGACTGTAAGGTTTGTGAAGCCGATGCTTGTTGGCAAGCCATTTGTTGTCCACGGGAAAATTGATGGTCTGAAAGGAAGGCTGATTGAAGCATCAGCCAATATAATTGACCAAGGCGGCAACCTGATTGCAAAAGGAACGGGCCGTTTCATGAGAGTGGGCATAAACCAGAAACTCAACTTTTGCTAGAAAACGCAAAGGGAGGTCCGGATGAAAGAACTTTTTAGGCTGATTCCCCAGGTTTCTTCAATATTAGAGAGTGATGACTTCAAAAAAGAATATGGCCATTTTGACCAGAGGATAACTTCCAGCCTCATCAGGGAAGCCCTTGATTCTGTCAGGGAGAAGATAACCAGTGGTGAGGCGCTGGATGAGCCGCAGGTCAAAAAACTTGTTGAATCCACCCTTAAAAAGAAACTTTTCCCATTGATCGGCAGGTCATTGATAAGGGTTATAAATGCAACCGGCATTGTTTTACATACAAACCTTGGAAGGGCCCCAATGCTTCCCAACCCATATCTTGCCTCCCTGCTTGAGGGGTACTGCAATCTTGAATATGACCTTGCCGAAGGGAAGAGGGGAAAAAGGGGCATCCATGTAAAGTCGGTCATCAAGATGCTTCTTGGCGCTGAGTCTACTGTTGTGGTCAACAACAATGCGGCTGCAATACTCCTTCTTCTCAGGACGCATGCCGAAGGCAAGGAGGTAATTGTTTCCAGGGGCGAACTGATCGAGCTTGGTGGTTCTTTCAGATTGCCGGAAGTGATGACTGCTTCGGGGGCAATGCTTCATGAAGTTGGAACCACAAATAGAACGCACCTGAAGGATTATGCAGGGGCAATCAATGAAAAAACCGGGCTGATCCTGAAAGTTCACCCTTCGAACTATGCAATAAGAGGATTTACATCTTCTCCTTCAACCGCCGAGCTGTCTGCCCTGGCAAAAGAGAAAGATGTTCCATTCGTTTATGATGTTGGCTCGGGCCTTTTGCGCAAGATAGACCATCCCAACTTCAGGGAAGAGCCGGACTGTCTCTCGGCATTGAATGACGGCGCAGATGCAATACTTTTCTCGGGTGACAAGATACTTGGCGGAACACAGGCAGGTTTTATCGTTGGAAGTGAAAAGATTGCTGGTGCATGTGGTAAAATCCCGCTGATGAGAAGCCTGAGGCTTGCGAAGGCCCACATGTGTATACTTGAAGAAGCATTGAGGACATGGTTGCTGCCAGACAGGGAAGTCATGAAGCTGAACCCTGTAATGAGGATGATATCGATGATGCCTGAGGAGCTGGAAGCAAGGGCAAACGCTCTCTCTGAAGGGATCAACAAAGTGAATCCAGCAATCAAGTCCTTTGTAAAGAAGGTTGAGGGATATATGGGTGGTGGCTCACTGCCGGACATCAATTTTGACTCTTACGCGGTGGCCATAAAACCAAAAGAGACCCCACAATTGTTGCTTCAGAAATTGAGGAACTTTGAAACTCCGATTGTGGCCAGGATTGAGGACGATCTTGTTCTTTTTGACATGAGAACGATCCTTGATGGTGAAGGAGAAAAAATAACCAGGGCGCTTGCGCAATGACCCCTTCCGAAACAGCAACCAGGGCCATTGAGGAGCTCGCCAGGTTCTGGGGAGGGTTTGAATTTGCAGATTTCAATAAGCGTGATCCGTGGAGGATACTGGTTTCCGCAATAATCTCCCACAGAACGCAAGACAATGTCACATATCCTGCAACCGAGAGGCTTTTTTCAAAATGGCTCGATGTCAGATCACTGTCACTTGCTGATCCTGATGAGGTTGCCAAGGTAATATATCCGGCAGGTTTCTACAAAACCAAGTCCCAAAGACTTGTCCAGATGGCCATTTTTATCACTTCCCAATATGGTGGGAAAGTACCCGACTCTTTGGACGAGCTATTATGCATAAAAGGTGTGGGCAGAAAGACAGCAAATCTCGTGCTTTCTCTCGGTTATAATATCCCGTCGGTTGTTGTTGATACTCATGTGCACAGGATTTCTAATAGGGCAGGGTGGGTCAAAACACAGACTCCAGAGCAGACAGAGTTTGAATTGATGAGGCTTTTACCCAAAAAATACTGGACAAAGTCAAATGAGCTCTTGGTTCGTTTGGGCCAAAACATTTGCAAACCCATCGTTCCAAAATGTGAACAATGCCCGATTTGTCCAATGTGCGTTACGGGTAGTTCTGTTAAGAAAAACTGATGTTGATTTTTAACAGACTCAATATACAATGCGATTCGCTGTTTTTTACTATCTCTCGTGAAGGGGGTACAATGAGTTGTACACATATGGTAGACACCTTCTGTGCGAGGTCTCTGGTTGTGACCCGTCCATAATAGGTGATGTAGACAAGGTGAAGGACATCCTTTACCAGGCTGCCGGTCTTGCCAAGGCTGAGATCATGGAATCAACGTTCCACCACTTTTCACCACAGGGAGTTTCAGGTGTAGTTGTTATTGCGGAATCACATCTCTCAATTCACACCTGGCCTGAATTTGGCTACGCAGCTCTTGATATCTACACATGCGGGGAACATACCGATCCAGAGGGCGCCCTCAACTATTGCTCTGAGAAATTTGGCGCCAGTGAAGTCGATATCACAAGAATCGAACGCGGTCTAAAGGAGGAAACCGGTGGCTTTTCGCACCGGTTGAGTAACGTCGGCGCCGCTTGAGAGGCGGCTGCAAATACTCTAGGAAGATCGGATTTAATATTTCTCTAGTCGTAAAACAATCCATTTAAAATTGAATAAACCAGTTTGTTTTTAGATAAAAACAAATGATAGTAGTTTATTTTTTTTAATGTCATGAAATGAAGATTGACATTGACTTATTTGTGAATTTTGGCTAGAGTTGAACGAGTGAAAGACAATGAAGCCAGATCGTCAGTCATAAAGAGGCTCTCAAAGATAGAAGGTCAGGTGAGGGGCCTTGTGCGCATGATATCTGAAGAACGATCATGCGATGAAATAATTAATCAGATCCAGGCCGTGAAGGCCGGAATGAACAAAGTCGCAGCAATCATCCTGGAAAAAAACATCGTTGATTGTTTAAATCTTTCGGAAAATACAGGCCAAACAGAAATTGAGAAGCTCAGAAAGCTTCTCTCCAAAATTGCAGGTAGTAAATGATATGATTGCCGAAAGGAGCGCTTTGTGAAGAGAGAGCTTTTAGATGAACTGATGGATTTTGGGGTTGACATCGTATCAACACCCTTTGAACGCCAGTTTTATGGTTTTGATGTGACCCCGTTGCCGAAGGAAACTTCCTGGGTTTTTAGGGGGACAACTCCAGACGCAGTCCTCAGACCAAAAAACACCGAAGAAGTTGTCAAAATAATGGATTTTGCCAACAAGCACAAAGTCCCTGTCTGCCCAAGAGGTGGCGGGACCTCTGGATATTATCAGTCGGTTCCAAGGAGCAAGGGGATTGTTATTGAAACATTAGCATTAAATAATATAAGCGAGCTTGATGAAAAAGAAGGTGTTATTAGTGTTAGTGGTGGAGTGATATGGTCACAGCTCGACTGGGAATTGAAGAAAAAAGGTTGGACGCTCAAAACATACCCAACCTCCTACAAATCATCTACTGTTGCTGGCTGGATACAAACAGAGGGCCTTGGTGTTGGAAGTCTTGCTTTTGGCTCTATAAAGAAACTGATAAAAGAAATCGAGGTTGTTCTTCCAAGCGGTGAGGTTGTATGGGTCCCAAATGAGGGTCTCGTAGAAACCAAATCCGGCAACCTGAAATTTGAAGATTTTATAAAGAGTGAAGGTATGATGGGCATCATTACCTCTGTAAAACTGGAGGTAAGACGACTCCCGGAATCCACTGCAACGTACCTCCTGAAATTCAAAGACAAAAATGACTTTGCGCTGGTATCTTCGCGACTGGCTGAGGTTTCTTCAATATATTTCATTGAATTTGTAAATGGCTCTTATATGGACTTGCTTGCGCAGTCAAACTATCACACACCGAAACATTCGAAGGAAGAGGTATTTGCGGTTATTAGGCTTGAAGGCGGCAAATCGGATGTTGAAAAAGGCGAGAAGGAAATTGTCTCACTGCTTGCCGAACATACAGAAATTGCCCGGTTGCCGCAGGAAGAAGCTGAGGAAGAGTACAGCTACAGATTAAAATATTTCAGAATCAAGAACGCCTACTCATCGGTAACGCCAGCAGATCTGTCTGTGCCACTCTCAAATCTTGGGCAATACCTGGACAAAGTCTCGCGCTTCAGATTTGAATTTGCATACAAGGGTGAGATTTTGACAAAAGAGCAGTGTGGATTGATGTTCTTCTATGTCCTGGCAAACGAGCTCTCTTTTGTCAGATTCATGTCGGCCGCACCGTACCAGATGGAATTCATCCTCTCTGCGATGAAAATGGGTGGCAGCCCAAACGGCGGGATTGGATTGCTCAATACTCCCTATGTTTTTGGACTGAGGACAAAATCAGAGAGAGAATCATTTATCCAGAAAAAAGAGATGTTTGACCAAAATTGGATAATGAACCCTGGTAAATGGACAGATCCACCATTTTTCCTCCGGCCATCGATTTATTTCAGCGGAATGAAGCTCCTGGAGCCAGTTTGCTGGCTTGTTGGCGGGATTGTGGGGAGGTGGTAGCATGAAAAAATACGCAGCCATTGAAAAACAGGTCAGAAAATGCATACAGTGTGGCTCATGCCGTGTGGAATGCCCCACTGGTGACGATGTTGGCTGGATTTCATGTTCCCCAAGGGCGAAGGTCCTTTTTATAAGGGATTTCCTGCTTGGTCGCAAACCCACAAAAGTCAAGATGTCGGAGGAATTCGCACAGAGACTTTTCCAGTGCACGCTTTGTGGAAGATGTGGTGTCGAGTGTATAACGGAAATCGATTTCCCGGAGGTCTGGTTTGAAATAAGGGAGCTGGTTCAGGATGAGGGTGTTAAACTCCCGATCGTCGAGACAGTCTCTGGAATTATTAAAGACACAAAGAATGTTGCCAACCAGCCAAACGATGACAGGCCAAACTGGCTCAAGAGGGCAAAACTTGTCTCTGATCCGACAAAAGTAGAAAAAGCCGATGTCGTGTACTATGTTGGCTGCATGAGCTCTTTTTATCCGCAGTCGCAAAGTATGGCCAGGGCTTTTGCCCAAATACTGGAAGCATCAGGCATAAATTTCGCAATCATGGGAACAAGCGAGCACTGTTGCGGGTTCCCGATGATTTCAACCGGAAAAGTGCATGAGGCAAAAGAACTAATGCACCACAATCAGGAAGAGATAAAAAAATATGGCGCAAAAACTGTTGTGGCCACTTGCCCGGCTTGCACCAGCATGTGGAAAAAGGAGTACCCAAAGCTCTCCGGCAAGCCGAATGATTTTGAGGTCATGCATGCAACCCAGTTTGTTTTGAAGCTGATGAAGGAAAAGAAACTCAAGCTCGTTCCGCCAAAACAGGAAATACAGGTGACCTTCCATGACGGGTGTGACCTTGGAAGGAACGGCGGTGTTTATGATGAGCCAAGGGAAATACTTAAAATGCTCCCTGGCGTAATGTTCACCGAGCACTCTGAAAGTAAGGATATTTCGGTTTGTTGTGGTGCCGGTGGCGACTTGCTTATGACAAATCCTGAAATGGCCGACAGAATTGGACAAAAGAGGGCAAGGAGCCTTTCTGAGGTTGCATCAGTTGCAGTAACCTGTTGCCCATCCTGCAAAAAACAGCTCAAAGATGCAGCGAAACATGCCGAGGTAAAACTCGACACCAAGGACCTTCTGGAAATGGTTGCAGACATGCTTGAGAAGCCCGAAAAACCAGAGAAACCAGAAGCCTGATATCTATAAATGTATTTCAAAACCAAGAGCCCCCATGAACATGGGGGCTCTTTTTTGTTTTTGGTTTTTAATCTTTATCACACAAAACAGCAAAACAAATCAAAATCAAAAAATCATGTTCTGATAGAATGTAATTCAGTTGACAGATGATAGACTACATCGACAAGATACAGGGTGCAATAAACTTTATGGAAGCGAGACTCAAGGAGAAAGTGGGGCTTGGTGATGTTGCAAAAGAAGCCGGATTTTCCTCCTTCCACTTTCACAGGATATTCCTTGCCAATGTCGGTGAGACGGTCACCGAGTATTTGAGGAAGAGGAGACTTTCAGAGGCTGCGCGCGAGCTGATGGAAACCGACCACAGAATACTCGACATTGCTGTTGACTATCAATTTGAAAGCCAACAGGCTTTCACAAGAGCCTTCAAAAGGATGTTCTTCGTACCTCCTGGACGGTGTAGAAGGGAAAAACCCCCAGTACACCTGTTTTACAGGAGACGCCTGGACAGGGAAGGTCTAAGATTCCTGAGAGGAGGAGTAGTAGGAATGGAACCGAAAATCGTTGAACTTGGTGAAATAAAGGCTGTTGGAATCAGGTATTATGGTGACAATAAGAATGGTGAGATAAAGCAGGTTTGGGACAAATTCAATAAAGATATGTGCTGCATGAAGAATGTTAGCAAGCCAGGCATTGCGCTTGGAATTTGTTCGATGGTTGAAGGTGGTGATCCCGGGAAGTTTGAGTATGTGTGCTCGATGAAGGTCGATAATGCCTCTGAAATACCAGAGGGGATGGTTGCAAGGGTTCTTCCGCCGCACAAATATCTTGTCTTCACGCACAAAGGGAAGCTTGATAACCTTGGCGAGACCTATAACCACATATATCAGAACTGGATACCTAAATCAGGCCATGAGATTGATAGCTCGTTTGATTTTGAACTTTACGATGACAGGTTTTCTTATGGCAAGGACGAATCCGAGTTTGACATCTATATCCCGATAAAATAATTTGAGGGTGTAGGCAAGGAAAAAAGGGGATGGTTTTCCATCCCCTTTTTTCATATAATCACATCATTGCTTTTTCTTTAATGTAACCAATTTAAGAGCTATTGACAAAATTATATTTCTGAGTTAGTTTTGTGGCAAATACCCCATAGGGGTATAAAGGAGGTTGCATGGCCGAGAAAGCTACCATTGTAGTGTTTTCTGGTGATCTTGACAAAGTGCTGGCTGCTTTTGTCATAGCCACGGGCTGCGCCGCCCAGGGTATGGAAGTAACAATGTTCTATACTTTTTGGGGGCTTAACGTTATCAAGAAGGACAAAGGCCCAATAGCGGGTGCCAAAAACTGGATGCAGAAAATGATGGGAATGATGAACAGGGGTGGCATAAGCAGATTGCCACTATCAAAATTCAACATGGCTGGAATGGGCAGGTCAATGATGAAAAAGTTGATGAAAAAAACAAACGTGGCCCCCCTTAGTGAAATGCTTGCAATGGCAAGAGACCTTGACGTAAAGATGTGGGCGTGCAAGATGAGCATGGATGTCATGGGTGTGGTAAAAGAAGACTTGATACCAGAAGTGGACAAGATTGTTGGTGTTGCCGCGTACGCAGCAGAAGCACAACAATCCAAAATCAATCTTTTCATCTGAGGAAGGAGCCATAAATGAACTTTGATGTTGAACTCAATACGCTTGGAATGCAGTGCCCGGTGCCGATAGTCAAGACGGCAAAGAAGATGAAAGAGCTGCAAGTTGGACAGGTCCTGAAGGTGATCTCCGATGATGAGGGCATAAAAGAGGACATGCCGGCATGGTGCAAGACAACCGGCAATGAATTCCTTGGCCTTGAGGAATCAGGTGGCCAGTACACTGTTTACGTCAAGAAGGTGGTAGGGTGAAATTAGG
>JAGOOK010000032.1 GCA_017992555.1 Caldisericia bacterium
GACTAAAGAAAATGATATGCAGCCTATCCTAAAATAAAGAAAATCCTGTTTAAGTAATAAAACCTGTCCTGGCCTATATTTGTTTCATAATCAAACAAACAATTGGAAAAACCTATATTTCTTCGAGATCAGCTTAACCGGTATTATGCTCATTACCTGGCACTTCAGAAATGGCGCTTTTTGTTTGGGTTTTTTCTGGTATTGTGATGAGTTTTACGCCTTCGAAATCCTGAACCAGCCTGCTGGTTTTTCCCCAAAAACGGATGTCAAAACCTTGCTCTGTGGATGCGGAAAAAAGCATCATTGCAGACCCACCCTTGCAGCCTCCACAAGCTTTTTCCCAAAGTTTTTCCCTGACAAGAGCGGATATGTTGCCCACGAAAACCCCTGTTTTGAGTTCCAGCAGCCATCTGGTCAAATCTCCCCTGAGCGATGCAGGGACTTTTTCAAGGACCATTACAACCATTTATCGGCGGGCCTTTGGAATCATTCCTGTTTTTCTGCTTTTAAAATGGTTTTCATCTTCAAAATGTGTTGTTGACGGCCGGTATGCCTGATTTCATCAAGCTTTATAGTATGCCCTTCTTCCTCTTCACCCGTTTCTGGGGTTACAGTAATGTCTGCATTAAATTGATGTTCTGGCAACATATAGTCCAGAATCATGACCGTATATCTGGCCTTTTGCAGACCACCAACCGCAAAAACACCTTGACCTTTATCATCAACAAACTCGCTCATTTCCAGCAGGTTAAAATAGTCTGCATATTGAAGGCCCTCATCTTCTGAATACACGATCAAGAACAGACCCTCATCTACAGAATCTGATGGGGCATCTACAGTCCAGTTTATGTTTATGACCGTATTCTCATCGCACCAAAACTTTGTTTCATGAGGTCTCATTGTAACCCTCTGGAATTGCATAGCTCCGACCATAGCCATAACCAAGATCAGCATTATCAGTGTTGTCACTTTTTTCATCAAAACCTCCCTGGAGTAGTGGAAAATGATAGCTTACAAATCCGAGTTGTAGTTTATTCCTCCAGAAAGAACACCTTCTTCCGGATCCCAGATAAGATTTTGGGGGTCAAAATCAAAAGTTTCGGGTATTTCGGAGATATAGTCCGGAACAGCAAGACATTCTTTCATGTCTGCAATAATACGACCCATCAGTTTTGTTGCCTTGAAGGAGTCACGCATTGCAATCCTAACGCGCCTTTCAACTTCATGATCCCCCTCGGAAACAACCTTGAAAGAAACGGGAATTGCAGTTTCAGTTTTGTATAAATCTGCTACATCATACACAAAAGACAGCTGAAGGCCAGTGTGGATGAAACCAAGGCCTGGCGAGTAGCCAGCAGAAACGATTGCGGCATGGCAAATTCCGTAAAGGCACGCATTTGCCGAAGTCAGGGCACGATTGATCGGGTTTGAAAAATCAAACTTTTTTGGGTCATATTCCCGGCCAGACCAGGGAACACCGGTTGTGGAACTTTGCCTGGCATATGTGTCCCTCATTCTGGCACCTTCCTTGCCCCTTATCTGTCGAAGCGTCAGGGAAGTATCAAGCGGCTCCTCAAAACGCTTTTCATACATTTTTCGGACAACCTTGAGCCTTGCTTCGGGGTTTGAAACAAGTTTCGCCTGAAGAAGGAGGTTGCGTGAGGATCTGCCCTTGCCAACACCGCAAGCATAGAACCTGACACCCTCTTCCCCGGTCCAGAAAACAATGCATCCTGAATCAGCCAGGTTTTTCATGGCCTGATGGCTTATTTTTGTGCCTGGGCCAAGGAAGAGGACAGAAAGATTGGCAACAGGGATCGGCGTTTTGCCATTTAAATCAAATATGGCAATCGATTTTGCATCCTGCTCGACGACGCAGCGCTCGACATAAACATGCGCGAGGCAATCCTCAAACCTGCTCAATTCATGAAGATCTTTTATTTTTCTAACCTCTTGCAGGTGCGATTGAAAGAAGGCCACAACCAAAAGCTTTTTCTCTGCCTATTCCAGTTTTCAAGGTTTTGGCAAAAAGAGGGCCATCAATAACCCGCAATTGCCCCTCAAAGAGGTACATCTTGAAGTTTATGGAACGTTTTGATGAACCATCAGGACGATAATTCAATCCAACCACGGAAAGCTGGCGGATTTGAAAACCAGAGCTATTTGCTTTTCGCTCCATCCATTCAAAGACATTTGGCGGATTTTTCGTCATTTTGTATTTATCCAGGAAATCTTGCGTGTAATACTCGCGAAGGGGAACAACATCTTTTGATCCAGATTTTTTGTAGATTGGGTTCGCAACAAGGCGAAAGGCAAAATTGCTACCAACAAATCGGGTTGTGGAAAGGTCAAACACTTTTATACCCTCAACCATAAATCCGGGACCTAAAAAAGACCAGTCTGGTTTTATGGTTGATGAGGCGATTATGAATCCATCTGTTTCCACCCGAAAGAGGAGATTTGTTTTCTGTCTGCCGTTCCCTTCAAAATCCGGGAAAGCAGACATCAGCAGTTTATGCAATTCTTCAGTATCGGACATTGCATTTCGCGCATCACGATTGTGAAAATCCGGCCTGATTTTTGAGAAATAAATCTCGTCCATATTCTCACTTTCCTTTGCCAAGAATGGCTGCTGGATCAATGTATGCGTTGGAAACATAACGCTTCATGTATCTCTTGTCGAGCTTGCTGAAACTCAGCGGAACATCATTCTTTTCGGTCCCGGCATCCTGGTCGCACTCGGTTTGTATTCTCAAAAGAGGAGCTTCCTGCCTGGAGCCAGCAGGCCAAGGAAGATTTGAGAGGGCAGGATTTGATGAGCTTCCAGAGCTGCTATCCTGCAGCCAGCCTTCTTTTGCAGCCAGCCTTGAAAGGCCCTCCAGAAGAACCTCCTTCATATCATGGAGTTGAAGGGTGGCAACAAAAACTGGATGCGACGGCACAAAAGCCTTTCTTCCAAGAAAGATTGGCCAGACGGGTGACTTGACCCCGGCAGACAATTGTTCAATAAAACCGGGCTCTCCTATCAATCCGACCAGGAAATCGGCATCTGAAAGGTAGCACCGGTTTGAAACTACAGTTGTCGATTTGCCGTTTGCAGTAGCAACACCATACTCCTTGCCCTTCCATTTGCCACCACCAGAAACCTGATAATCCCACAAGACAGCACCCTCTTTGAGGACAAGCACACCCATCTCCAGCCCCATGCATCTGGAGAGGAATTCTTTATCCTCCCTGCCAATTCCAAGAGAGCAGCCAAGCAGACCTATCACACCCGATCTGGAAGGCTCGATTCCGGTGTCCCTGTATTCAAACCGGCTTTGTATGCCCCAGGCCTGCATTGGGCCGGCAAGCCTCAAAACCAGGGCAAGCTTGTTTGAGGGATCCATTAATAAATAGCTCCAATGATTTTTTCAACAAGCTCCTTTTTGCCAGAAACTCTGGAAGAAGCAAGATTTTTGAGATCAACATTTTCAGTTGTGAAAAGGACGGCTGTTTTGACGCCATCGTTCGAATAGACAGACACAAGCCTTCCCCAATAATCATCAAAGCGTTCTATTGATGAAACAACAAGACCATTCTGGCCGGGGCCAACCGGTTTTTCAAACGCATTTGCAAGAGACCACGGAGCACAGGAGTCTTTCACGACAGCCATTACAAAACTGGGAGGATTTTGCGCTGCCATGCTGTTTTGTTTGCCTGTCGGGATTGCGGCAATTGAAGATTCAATAAATGCACGGACAGTTTTTTTGGAAAGTTCGTTGTCCCCATCAAGATTCGCCTTGAGCTGGTTGGTGTCAACTACGGAATATCGATAGAAACAGGCCGAATTGAATTCAACAGTACCTATCATACCCGCACCAGCATCTTCAGAAGCAAAATCTTTCTTCAGATCGTCAATGGCAGTGAAATAATCCATCTCCATGCTGACTTTGTTGGTGGAAATTGCATGGGCAACCTGACAGGCCGCATCGACATTGAAATCTGTATTTTCCGCAACCATCCTGCCAAAAAGCGCTATGTCGGAGGCCTTTGATTTAGGTTTAAACTCTTTTGCCGCCTCCTCTGGCTTCTTTTCACCAGAAAGAACTTTGGAGAACAGGTTTACAAGCATTTTTATTTCGGCATCATCGTAGTGGATGAGCATTTTTGTTGCATCATCTTTATCAACCTCCGTTTTGACTGCGGCCTTGATAAAGTCATCCAGTTTTTTTGAGTTTTCGGTTTTGGCTGTTTTTTCTTTATCAGGGGTTTTTTGAACATCTTTGAAATCTTCCTGTATGCCGAGTATTGCAATAATCTGATCTTTCAGGAGACGGGTCCTTTTTCCAACAGATGCATTCTGTTCCAAGTCATCAGATTTCAGGGCATCCGAAAAAATTTCATTTGTCCTGATTGCCCTTTTAAGGCACTGGCTGGAAATCCTTGCACGCCTGACTCCACCGAACTCGCAATCCTTTGGGGCATTGGTGTCATCACGGTTCAGGTTCGATGGCGCAAAATTCTGCAGTATGTGAAGCTCAATCTTCATTTTGTTCCTCCTCTTTTTGTGTTCCTTCTGCCTGTGGAAGTTCCTTTTTTTCTTCCTGCAAGAAAGATTTCATCCATTTCCTTTGAACACGCTTGCCATCGTTGTTCCACCATTTCAAGTCTTCGAGAAGAAAACTCCAATTAATTGGAACATCTTTTGATTTTGCCAGTGACACGGCGTGCCGCAGATGATTGGGTAAATCGTCAAAATGTGAATTGATGATTGCAGTAAAACGTTTTTCTATTGACTCAGACTTAGAGTTTTTATTTATTTGGTTGAAGGTTTTTCCAAAATCTCCTTCAAAATCTTTTTCCAGTTTCTGTTTACCCTGGTGCCAGAGAGCAAACAGGGAAGCTATTAAAAAATAAATCTTCTCATCAAAAAGGTTTGTCTGGCCGGGTATCCTGGAATAAACATATTTGTACATTTCAGTGACCGTGCCCGGTTCCTTGCCAAGGCCTTTTCTTAATGTAGCAAGCCCTGCCCTGTCACTTTTTTCTACTAGATATTCCAGTGATTCCACAAAAGCAGATTTTACTGTGGTTTTCTTACTTTCAGGTATCATTGCTCGCCTCCATTGTCAATTTCATATTTATTTTTCAGTTTGGCTATTGACCTTTCAAGAACTTGCTGGCCTTTTATGATTGCATTTATGCCGCTTGCGTTAAATCTTATTTTTGTTGTGGCCCTGTTAAAAACATCCCTTGCCATTGATATGACCGTATTTTGCCAGTTGCTGAAAATCTCCCTGATTTTTATCTGGGAGGCATCATCCCAGAAGGCATCTTCATCATATTGCCCAAGATCATTTACAAATCTGGCAAAGGGTATTTGCAGTAATGGCCAGAAATCAACCTCAGGATCAATTTGAACTCGTGATTTTTTCTTTTCTTTTGCTTCTCTTACCCTGAGTTCCTTCATGATTGTTTGTGATGAACTCTTTAATCCCCAACTTATTCCCTCTGCCATATTCAGGGCAATTTCAATACCATCTGCAAAGCTCTCATTCTTCATGTAAGTGGCTGGTATGGGGAAGGTTTGTTGTGACCAGTCTTTTATTCTCTGTTGCGTTTCTTGATAATGACAAAACAAGGAAAGCCTGATTTTTCCGGTTGATATTTCTTTTGAATAAGTCTCTGAGAGAAATTTTGTCGTGAGAGCTGGCAGAAAATTATGTTTCGATGGTATTGTCCGGGCAAGAAGAACATCCAGACTTCTCCAGACCTGTTTTTCAGGATCCAGTCTTATTTTGCTTTTCCAGCCACCTAAATTATTTTTTTTGAGCTGGTTTTCGCTGTTATCTTTGTCATTCGTCTTCTTTTCCTCTTTATATTCATAAATAATGTATGGATCTAGGATATTTTTATTTTTAGGTAGCACTAGTCCCTTTGTTCTTGCAAATGCAGTTACATTATTGCTTTCGCCCTTAAACAATTTTATCTTTCTATTTTGCCAAGTAAGATAATCAATAATTCCTTCGACATTTTTAACATATACAAAGTCATTTTTTTCAGATTCTTGCCTGCAACCTTGTTTTTTCCAGAAACAATCGGGATCGACCTCAAAACTGGGTCGATCAGATGAATTCTTTGCAGGATATCCAAGTTTTGACAGAGCATCTAGCTCATTCAATGGAATCAGATTTAACATGAGTGTTTGAAAAAGAGATTCTCTATGCCAAAAATTGATTGCTTTCCCTCTTAGAAATGAGTCTGAAGTAGCGGCTGATTCTTTACCATCATTATGAATTTCGGGTGTAATTCTTCCGCCTATGTCAAAATTTTGGAATGCAAGCAGCAGTCTTGCCGCTTCATCAGGGTAAACAGGCTTTGTGGAAGAGGAATCCGATTCAACAGTGTGGTCAAAAAGTGTTCCCTGACTGCTGTTTGCGGCGTACATCCTCATTTTTCCGATTGGCATCTTGCCATCTTCGGGGTCCTTCGACTCCTTTAGTTTCAGGTCAGGTTTCTGGTAAAATGGGTGTTCTGGGTGAAAAAGCCACATCCTCTCATGGACAGTTTCGAGATAGGCAAGTATTTGTTCAATTGCGCCGCCAGGATCGGCATGAATGTTTTTCCAGTCATCAATCGACCAGATTTCATGCTTCCCGGGCCAACGCCTCTCCTCTCTGAATGCTGAATACATTATGGCCAGAAGAAACCTGTAGATGCTGATTGTAACCATCGGAGAAACATCTGTGATTTCTCCGATGTTCTGGCTCATTTTGAATATATCTTTCAGGTTTAGTTCTTTGGATTCCCCATTCAGGGTGCACCAGATCCATGGCTCATCCTGGAGGTTGAACTCCTTTGTTTCCATCAATTTCCCTCCTTTGCAATCTCAAGCCCGAGCTCTCTGGAATAACGGAATTTTGCATCTGCAGCAGAAACCCAAACCCCACCGGTTTTCTTGAAGATTACTACTGGCATTTCCTTCAGGGAAGGCACATTGGCCCAAGATTCGGGTTTGGCAAGAGATTTCAACAATTCAAAATTTCTCCGGCCCGTAATTGTTAAAGAGTTTTGGACCAATCTGCCAATTGCATGGGTGTTTTCCGGCGGCCTGGAAATATCAATGGCCTGTTTTGCCTCAACATCTAGGTATGTCTTTCCGCCATCCTCAAAAAGGCAAACTGCCCTGAATGATGGACCATCGGAAAGCCTTGTTAATGGGGTAAATTTTTTTGGGTTGTCTGGATCATCATCGTCCGGTGCCCTGTAGTTTATGAAGGCAAACCTGAAATCATCAGCCTGTTTTTTCCCGGCCGGAATTTGTACCGGGCAGTCAATAATTATCCCTCTGGCTTTTGATTCTATCTCCTGGTTTTCTTCATCGAATTTCTTTTTGAGTTTTTTCAGGTGCCCCTCGAGTTTCGCGGCATCCGGCCCCGAATCCCCATAAACTTCCTCGACCAGCTTTTTTACAGTATCGTCCCTGTCAGAGAAAGTATACGAATCGTTCTTCATCCTGTTTTCTAGAGTAAGCAGCGTTTTTACCAGAACATACTCTTCATAAACATATTTGCTGGGGCCAAAATCGGGGATTCCATCCTTTTTTTCCGGAAACTGGATAAACATCACAGGTTCAGAAACCTTTAATGGTCTTTGTTCTCTCCTGTGTCTGTGAAGCCTTCCAGCTCTTTGAACAAGGAGATCGATTGGAGAAAATTCGCTCACCATAACATCAAAATCAAGATCAAGGCTTTGCTCGATGACCTGAGTTGAAACGACAATGGCTTTTTTTGGCCTTTTTGCTTGCTGATCTTTGCCCATCATTGAAAGAACGCGATCTTCAATGCCAAGCCTGTCTGAGGCAGTAAATCTTGCATGGAAGAGAACAAGTTCCACATCGGCAGGTGTTTTTTCTTTTAAGTAGCGAAAAACTTCCTGCGACTGGTTTACGGTGTTGCATATCCAGGCCGCACAACCACCCTGATCGATCAGGCTCATGATTGTGTCAGCAGTCTTCTGGATGCTGGATTCAGTTTTTTTGAATGTCACAATCGGCCTTACTTCCTTGTTTGACTGGAATGTGGCAGATTCAATTTTTCTGTTTTTGCTGGCATAAGTTATTGCAGGATAAGTATTTTTGGCCTCTCCCTTTACATTATCTCCACAAAAAGCTTTTAATAGCTCCCTCTTTCTTTTTTCCGGAAGGGTTGCTGAAAGAATTATTACTGAAGAGCCCAACTCTGAAAGCCAGCTTATGAGCATGTCAAGCAAATTGCTCATGTACATATCATATGCATGGACTTCATCAAAGATTACTGTTTTCCCAGCCAGCCCAAAAAGCCTCACAAACATGTGCTTCACTTGAAGCGCACCCATCAGGGACTGGTCAATTGTCCCTACGGCATAAGGTGTTATGAGCCCCCTCTTGGATTTTTGAAACCATGAATTTGCAATGATTGTATCGGAATAGCCCTGGTCGTTTGCACCAACTATCTTTAGCTCCCTGAAATCATCATTAAAGAATTTCATTGAGTGCAAAAGATTTAAGGTAATCTTTTCTCCATGACCCCTTGAGAGAAAATTTTTGAAACGCGAAAACATCTGGTTTGATGTTGCCATGGTCGGCAAAGCAATATAAGCACCGTGAGAAACATTTTGTCTCTGCCAGGAATCAAAGAGGTAAAATGCTGCCTCAGTTTTTCCTTCACCAGTTGGTGCTTCGATTATTACTATCTGGTTTGAATCAATTTTCCCATCACTAGAGGTGGGGGCAATATCAATACATTTTTTCTGTAGTGGCCTTGGACCCTGACTGATCTCGGGGAATATGTATGAAAATAGCTCTTCGCCATTCGCAAACATCTTTTGCTCGCCGGTTTCTTCTGGCCACACGTTGTCAACGGCCCTTGCAGCCGACTCTCTGGAGTGATTTAGATAATCATCAATTGCGCTTGTGGAGTCATAAGGTTCATGAAATTCAAACCAGTCGGTTGATGAACCAACCCAGTCAGCAACAGAAACAAGGCCGGAGAGAAATGCAAAAAATGAGTCATTTGACTGAAGGATTTTTAATGATTCGTTTTTTGGGAGGGCTTCTAATGTCGCTTCCTTGAGCGTTTTTTCACCCATATCCATCCCGTAGATGCATTTGTAGTAATCAGATAGAAGCTCTTTGCGTGCCTCCAGCCATGAAGCAGAGCCAGAGAAAAATTTGTGACCCGCAAAATCTTGCCAGACATAACAATCACTCATCAATCCGTGATGTCCACCAAGAGATATGGCTATCTTCCTCCCAATTTGATTTATTAGTTTGTCCTTGTCTTTTGTGGATTCAAATTCCGAAAAAATCAATGAGGAAGTCATTAGCCCATGATTTTTTGTCTTGTCATTTACAGGAGGAAATTTCAAACCCTCGGCTGAGAGTTTTTTTGCTCCTTCAAACCAAAGTCCCTGGAATGGCGGAGTGGCTTTTCCCAAATCATGCAATCCCGCAAGAAAGGCAATCTTTGAGGATAGGGAAAGATCATCCTCATTTTGGTACAATGTTTTCAAATTCTTTTTTGCATGACTGCTGATCATCCTTTCAAACATCTTTTCTGCAACACTGGCGACATCAACCATATGGAAGAGCAAGGGGTGACTTTTTGTTATTACAACACCACTATTTGCTGCATCTTTTTCCTGAAGAGTTTTTCCCCAAAAAAGCAATGATTTTTTCACAGTTTATCTCCACTATTTAAATATTATAGATAATATTATACATATAGTACCTTTTTCGTCAACATGTCCATATAATCAACAAGACATTAAACCATTATTCAAAATAGCCTTCCCATTTATACATATGACCTGTGACAGCATTTTGTCACAACCCTTCACTTAGATTTTCGAAAATATCAAAATAGGCAAAAGGATTGAAAACCATAAACACAAAAAACGATGTCTTCCAAAAGCAGTGTTGAATAGAATTTGATTGTGCAATACCTTCAAAACCCATCATACATTTTTCGACCATCTTTTTTACGAAACTACAATTAACAAAATCCAGGCATCAAATTGATATTTGATTTACTATTGATTCATGCAGTGTAGTTGATGTTACCTGGAGGATAGATTTATATTTATCCATGAAAAATAAATAACATTGGGGGTGGGATATGCGCAAATTTGTTGTTCCAGCACTGGCGATCATTTTGATATTCTCACAGGTTAGTTTTGCGGTGAGCAAAGATAACGGGGATGATTCAAAAACACAATTACAAACAGCTCGTACAGTACCTCCATCGACATTGAGTCAGAGTATTTACAATCTTTCATCAATAAATAGCGGTTTTTTGGCATCTGACACATTCTATGTGTTAGATAACAAGAATTTTAACTGGAAAAAGATGGATGATAATGGTTTCAAGGTAGGTGTTGGCCAGCAAGTAAAACTTCTCAGCCCTGGATACAAAGGGCCATCGAAAGTAAAATTTTCAGGTGACGACAATATTTTTGTGAGGGTTGGGACATGCCATGTTGGTAATATTTACAATTTTTGTGATGACTCGATCACTTATGAAGAGTATTTCCAGCCAGCCGGGAGCGTTGATCTCTCTAAAGCGGCACGAGAAATCATGCAAAACAAAGATTCTGGTGTTGTAATCAACATTACCAATGCTTCAGAAGAAGATACTGTCATTAAACCAGGGCCAGCCAAAAATGAATTTGGAAGAGTGCACACCATGACCATAAATCCTATGAAATCAGTGGCTACAAGCCCAGTTGAAACAAACATCCCGGCGGTAGCTGATTTTGCCTCACTTGTGAACGATAACGGCCAGGTAACAAAGTATGTCCTTCCAAATATAAGACTGGATGTGACGAATTATGTTATTCAGGAGCCACCACAGAGCATTATTTCCAATACATACATAAACTATGAGTTTGGCAACTTGCAAAATGTTTACATAACGGAGGCCGCCCTTGATTTTTCCAATGTTATCAATTCATGTGTTAGCACAAATATTGGAATATTAAATGTTGGCACAAACTGGAATGGGCAAGACATAAAATGGGAAAATCAGCCCCAGGGATATCTGATAGATACATTCCAGTGCCCATCAGGGTGTGGGATTCTTGACATAACAGCTGCTGTTAGAGAAGCCAGTAGCACTTCAGCAATCATTGGGCTTGGTTTCAAGCAACAAGATATTGCATCAACACTTTGTATTGTAAACCAACCTTTGCCGGTCATGACAATAAAGTATGTCTATTACGAACCAGATGAAACACTTGGCAGCTATATACAAGCAAATTGGAATGGAGACTGCCTTGGAAATGACATCGGCAAAGAGCACCAGACATTTTATGAAGAGCTGAATGATGGAAACCACCTTCTGAATACTGCCAACCTGAATTTTATTACTGATTTCAGTCCGTTCTCGCTGCCGGTCAAAGGGTCATCTGCTTTGTCGATGAATTTCTCGATTACATATAATTCGCAATCCTATATTGATACTGGTGTTGGCTGGGGATGGGTACACAATTATCAGGTGAGATTGACCCCGTGGTGTGAGGATTATCTTATATTGCGTGGATCAACTGGCACGCTCACAAGGCTTGCCAGTCAGGGCACAACTCCCAGATCATGGAAAGCAGAAAAATCGCACCTCATGGCTGAAGAATTCTTTGATGAGGAGAGTAATCCGTGGATAAGATTACACCACAAGGATGGCACAAAGATTGAATTCAAGTTGATGCCAGGTGGCAATTATCTGCCAGTGAAATACCTGGATTGTCAGGGGAGATATTTCTATCTTTATTACTCTCTAGACGGGCTTTTGACTAATGTAAGGAATGATTATTCGAGCAGAAATCTGGAATTCTTCTATCTCCCTGGAACAACCAGATTGGTGAAAGTCAGGGACAATACAACAGATCCTACTGATTGCGAATTTGAGTATGGAACTTACCCAAGCGGGCTTACCTATCTGAAGAACATAAAATTAAATGGCGTCTATGTTTACGAAGATATTGAATACACTCAGCTTGGAGAGATGAAACCAAAGGGTTTGAATATCGAATACAAACAAGGGGAACCGGGGAAAGTAGAGTTCACAGACCACCACATACCGAACAACCAGGAAGAATCAGCGCAAAGATGGCACTGGCGAATTCACCAATCGCAAGATTGCCACTACTTTTATGATCAATACACAACAAAAACGACTGAGGACAACGTATTGGGCATAGGATATAAGGGAGATCCGCTTGAAGAAGTGGTCTGGTGTGATTATCCAACCAATCCTACTTGTGATTTGGTAAAGCTTTGGACCTATACATACAACGATTATGGTGACATAAAGAGCATCATAAAAGGATGTGAATTCCAGGGCACAACATACACATACGACTATGAGGTTGAGGGATCCCCATCGCACACGGGTCAGGTTGCAAAAGTTCAGTATGATGCTCCATTAAACAAGCAAAGACCAGAGACTACATACGAATATACAGACCAGTGTGGCAACATGATGAAATCCAAGAATGGGAATGGTTCTGAAACCACCTACGAATATTATGATAATGGATTGCCAAGAAGGGTCAACCATCCAACGGGGGAGACAAGAGAGATTGAGTATGACGCTTCAAACCAGCCAATAAGGCTGAAATCAACATCTTGTGGTAGTGGGACAATCGAAACCACAATGACATGGACCGATGACGGGAAACCCTTGGGAATCAATTATCCAACAGGAGAGAGTTATGATTTTATTTATGACCAGAAGGACAGATTATTGAAGGTCACTGGCACCTATCCGGCCGAATTCTCGT
>JAGOOK010000033.1 GCA_017992555.1 Caldisericia bacterium
TGGTGTTGGAGGTTCTTCTTCCTGTTTTTGTGGGGCGAAAAGTGAGAATTCCACTCGCCCGCCACCATTTGAAAATTGTTTTAGTAAGTGGCCCCTGTCCTCGTTGAAGGCGTCAAATGTACCAGCTTTTATGAGGCTTTCAATGACCTTTTTATTGGCCTTGCTTCCCTCACATCTCTTCTGGAAGTCCTCAAAGCTTTTAAACGGGCCGCCAGATTTTCTTTCGGCAATGATGGCTTCAACAGCCACCTCACCGACATTCTTAAGGGCACCAAGTCCATACCTGATTGCGTTCCCTTCAACTTCAAATGTCCATTCAGATTTGTTTATATCGGGTGGAAGAACATTGAGGCCCGATTTCCTGCACTCCTCATACATCTCTTTGATTCTGTCTTCGTTTCCAACATATGAGGTGAGGATAGCCGTGTAATATTCGAGTTTGTAATGTGTTTTCAGGTAAGCCGTCTTGTATGCAAGCAGTCCGTAGCATGTTGAGTGCGCCCTGTTGAAGCCGTATCCTGCAAAAGGTTCTATAAACTTAAATACTTCTTCTGCTATTTGAGGATTTTTGCCGTTTTGGGATGCCCTCTCAATGAAAAGACGCTTTTGTTCGGCAAGGAGCTCGGGGATTTTTTTTGCAACAGCTTTTCTGAGGATGTCACCCTGGCCAAGTGTGAAACCTGCAAAATCCCTTGCTATTTGGATAACCTGTTCCTGATATACAGCCACGCCGTAAGTCCCCTCAAGGATTGGCTCAAGACATGGATCGAGATATTTTGTAACGACTTCGCCGTGCTTGCCGCCGATAAATTGGGGTATAAACTCCATCGGGCCTGGCCTGTAGAGTGCCACCATGGCTATGATGTCCTGTATTACGGTTGGCTTGAGTTCTCTCAAGTAACGCCTCATGCCGGAAGATTCAAGCTGCAAGACGCCCATTGTATCGCCAGATTGGAGTGTCTGGTAGGTAGCCTGGTCATCGAGTGGTACCTTGTCAATGTCCAGTTTTTCTCCAGTCCTTTTACCTATTGTCTCGCAGGCGTTGTTTATGACAGAGATATTCCTCAGGCCGAGGAAGTCTACCTTCAGTATTCCGAGCTCCTCAACGGCGTTTTTTTCAAATTGTGTGACGCGTTTTCCTTCTTTATCAAGCTGAAGTGGAACATAGCAGTAAAGGGGCTTGTCAGCCATTACGACGCCTGCGGCGTGGGTGGAGAAATTGCGCACTACGCCTTCAAGTCTTTTTGCGACCTCAAAAAGTTTTTTGGTTTGGTCATTTTGCTGCTGGATTTCTCTTAATTGTGGGACACCGGCAAGGGCCTCTTCCAACTCGGCCCCGAATGGGATAAGCTTTGCTATCTTGTCCATATCGCCATAGCTGAAGCCGAGCGCCCTTCCAACGTCCCTGATTACTCCCCTGGCCTCCATTCGACCGAATGTGGCAACCTGGGCAACCGAGTCCTCACCGTATTTTTGGGTTACATACTTTATGACCCTGTCCCTTTTTGTATCGTCGAAATCGATGTCGAAGTCAGGCGGTGAAATTCGGTCAGGGTTCAGAAATCTCTCGAAAAACAACCCGTATTCCAGAGGGTTTACATCGGTTATGTTTAGACAATAGGAAACAAGTGATGCTGCACCGGAGCCTCTCCCCGGGCCAACACCAACATCATGGTCCTTTGCGTATTTTATGAAGTCCCAGACGACCAGGAAATAATCAACAAAACCTGTTTGCTCAATGATCCTCATCTCATAGTCAAGCCTGTCCCTGATGTCCTGAGAGATGGCGCAACCAAATCTCCAGCTTGCACCTTTGTTTACAAGGTCCCAAAGAAACTGCTTATGCGCTTCTGGATCATCGTTACCAATATCGGTAAATTTTGGCGGGTGAGGTTTTCCTAGTTCGACTGTGACATTGCAGCGATCGGCTATTTCCAGGGTATTTGTGACCGCCTCGGGTATCCATTTGAACAGTTCCTGCATTTGCCCGGGAGTTTTGAGATAAAACTCGTCATTGGCAAACTTCATCCTGTCTGGGTCGTCCTGCTTCGAAAGCGTCTGGATGCAAAGAAGAATATCGTGGGCCTCGGCATCGGCGTGTTCAAGGTAATGGGCGTCCTGTGTTGCAACAACCGGCAGTTCGAAGTTTTTTGCCAGCTCGATCAGCTTTGGCATTACGCTGACTTCTTCCTTCAACCCGTGGTCCTGAAGTTCGACCCAAAGCCTGTTGTTGAAAATCTCCTTGTATGTGCCGAGAGCTTTTTTGGCACCTTCCTCGTCATCCAGCAGGAGTTTTTCAGGCACCTCGCCGGAGATGCAGGCCGTTAGAGCAAGAACACCCTCCGAGTATTTTGCCAGCGTGTCATAGTCGACCCTTGGCTTGTAATAGAAACCCCTTATGTTGGCTTCTGTCACTAGCCTCATGATGTTCTCGTAGCCCTTGTTGTTTTCCGCAAGAAGAACGAGGTGGTACATCCCGCTCCGGGGCTCCTTGGACTCCATGCTCTTTGGCGCAACATAGAATTCACAGCCCATGATCGGCTTAATCTTCTGTTTTGTGCATGCCTTGTAAAAATCAATTGCACCATACATTGTTCCGTGATCGGTCAATGCAATGGCTGGCATGCCAAGCTTTGCCGCCCTGGCCGCCATCTCGTAGACCTTGATGGCGCCATCCAGGAGCGAGAATTCGGAATGGTTATGTAAATGGACAAACATCGGTTAGATTTTACAATATAAGGCGCACTTATCAATGCAGAAGGGGTAAGTTGTATCTGCAAACCTTGGGAAATAATAGATTGCCGTAATCCTGGGCTATATTAGGGGTGTTATCAGACCTCTGCCACTCATTGCCCTCAGGAATACCAGAACGTTCAAATTTGGGCTAAATTTATCACCGATTTGTCAGTTATCGGATATATCTATTATTTCAACAGGTTTAATATATTCATCTTTAAAAATTGTTAATTCCAAACCACGCTCTGTTAACATGATTACTTCTGTGTCATCACTAAAGATTTTAAAAATGCGTTGTCCGAATTCTCCAAGATTGTATTTATACATGCCATCACGTTCATAACTATAACATATCAATTCGAACCAGTCACCTGATCCTGTTCTATCTGGTGCATATGAAGTATAATATGGTGGATTTTTGGGTATTTTTTTTAAGAAATAATCATATCTGGCTTGATTCAGTGGAATTGTTTCATATTCACCAGTATCCAAGATTTTTGAGATGCATTCGTTATTCCTATTTTTATGAGCGCTAAAATAATATATACCACCTTTAAATGGATATATAGTATCATTATAGCTCTCCCTGGCACCCTCCAAGTCAACCTTGTTTAGTATTTTGCAAGCTTCATCCAGCATATGCAGTGTTTTGCCATTGTAAAGTATGTATCCATCAACAAAATCATAAGAGTAAAAAGGTTTGAAAAAGGTTTTACTCATGTTGGAGTTTTTACAGATAGCAACACTATTCATCGTTTTAAAGCCGTTGAGCATATCAAAACTCAGAATACTGGACCCATCAAAACCAACCAGAAAATCTTTTGGTGTAATATTACATAATCTGATATTTTTTGGGAAAATTGTTTTTTTGTCCAGGTGTTTTTGGGATACAAGTTTTAGATTCTTGTCATAAAGAAATACTGTATCCTCATTTTGCAGTAACAGCATTCTCTTATCAGTCAATCCACCAACAATCTTGCTGCCTTCAGTCTTGACTTTTGATTTTACATCCAGATTGGCATCCAAAATCAGGAGTTCATTGCCGGTCTTTGTTTCGCAGACCATAAAAGAATCTACTATATCAAACGATTTAAAATCAAAAACTGAAATTGCTTTTCCGGGAAGTGTTTTTGTTTCAATTACTTCCTGGAAAAGATCATTTCTGCAAATTACCAGTTTGTCATTATCAAGCAATGCAGGGTAGTAACGAACTACAGGGTCATTTGCGGGGACCCATTTGATAAAGTCGCCCTTTACATAGTATTCGCTTAACGGATGGACCAAGTTTATACTATGAAATCTGTGGTCAGCATGGCTCATTTTGTAATAGTTCATAATGAAGATCGAAGAAGCTGCTATAGCGACAGCTATTATGACAACCACGGTGATTATCTTGACTCCCGACCATCTATTTCTTCTCATGCCCTCTCCCGCTGTTGGTTATTGATGTGTAGCTACATATGATATTGTTATAAATTTATCTTATCAGTTGTCAATTTCTCAAGCTTTGGCCCGAGTGTATGTGGCTCAGCCTGCAAGACCGATATCTTTTCGCACCCGTTGAATTTTGCAAAATCATTGAGTTTTTTTGCGATCGTGTCGAGTGGTTTTGAAAGTGTGGCTTTTTTGTCCAGCATTATTTTTTGGACAAGGAGTGTTTTGGATTTTCTCTCGGCTTTGGCGTCCAGGAGACCAACAAAATCTACCCCCAAAAGTATTGGGAGGGCAAAATAACCGAATTTCCTTTTGTTTGGCGGAACGTAGCATTCAAGCGAGTATTCCAAGCCAAATATTTTCCCCAGCCGATCCCGTCTTATCACTGCATTGTCAAATGGCGAAAGAATGTTGCAGTTAAGGTTACTCTTTTCCTCATCAACCGAAAGGTTGTTTGTCAGGCAATAATATGTGCCATCCAGCCCCTCAATTCCAACCTCGGTTGCCTCGCCCTCGTCAATCATCTCCTGCAGGGCTTTTTTCATGGCTACTTTGTTCCTTCTCATCCAGCAGATGTCCTGGGTGTTTGCGAAACCGAGCGTTCTCAACACCGCCCTAACCCTGAACTTTGCAAGCTCAGTTTCGTCCGGTTTTTCCAGGTTTGTTGAGGATGGTATCACCCTCTCCGGAAGATCATAGTATCGCTGGAAGTTTTTTCTGTGTGACACCATCAGTTCGCCTGTCCAGAAAAGTGCCTCCAGCACCTGTTTTGCTGGTTTCCACCCCCACCATGGGCCCCTTTCAAAATCCTCTGGTGTTTCGAAGTCTGATGATGACAGGGCACCTTCGCGTTTTATCCTGTCCAGTACTTGCACTGATAATTCCTTATAGGTGCTAAGCACTGTTTTGACATCATCTCTTTGCCTGTGCGCTTCCATTACAGGAATCGAGTACCTGAAATCAGACATTGGAAGAAAAGATGCTGCGTGGCCCCAGTACTCAAAGACTTTTCTGTCTTTTGCCTGCAGTTCATGGAGGTGCTCTTTTTTGTGATCGGGGCACCTTGACCAGAAAACATGATGGTGGGCGCGTTCTATGACAGAGATGGTGTCGATTTGAACATATCCAAGGTGCTCAAGGGCCTTCAGCGCCCCCGCTTTGCCTTTGCCTGCTGGTTTGTCAAGCAATTGGCACTTTATGATCGTCTGTTTTGCTTGTAATAGGGATATTTTTGTCATTTTTTTTTGGGCCTAAAATTAAAAACCCCGACCAGCAATGGTCGGGGTTTAGGTTTATACTCCGTATCTGGATTTTATTTTCTCTGTAGTGTCGAAAGCGATTTCCTTGCAGAGCGCTTCATTGACAGCTTCAACCATTATCCTTATCAGGGCCTCGGTTCCGGAAGATCTGATTAGGATTCTTCCGTGCTTTCCAAGTCTTTCCTGCGCTTTTTGGGTGAGCTCTGCGACCAGCGGGGAATTCATTGCTTCCTCGCGGTTTTTGACTTTCACATTCAGGAGGATTTGTGGATATTCCGGAATCAGATCCAGCTCGTCCGAAAGGTTTGCGCCTGTTTCCTCCAGGGCTTCAACAAGGGAAATGGCCGAAAGCGTTCCATCACCTGTCGTTGTCCTGTCTGCAATTATTATGTGGCCGGACTGCTCTCCGCCCAGATTAAGGCCTTTTTCGGTCATTCTCTGGTGGACGTATCTGTCGCCGACCTTTGTCCTCTCCATCTTTATTCCATTGGCAGAAAGATGCTCTTCAAGGCCGAGGTTGGTCATGACGGTTGTGACGATGGCCATTCCAGGCAAACGGTTCTTTTTTGCCATGTACTTGGCCAGGATGCCCATCATCTTGTCGCCATCAACAACCCTGCCCTGCGAGTCGCAGGCGATGCACCTGTCGCCGTCACCATCAAAGGCAAAGCCCATTTCTGCTTTTTGTTCCAGGACAGTTTTGCACAGCATGTGCGGCATTGTTGACCCGCAGTTGACGTTTATCCTTGACCCGTCCGGTTCAGCATTGATTGCAACAACATCTGCTCCGAGTTTTTTAAAAAGTCTGGGTGCCACAGCAAAAGTGGCGCCGTAGGCACAATCCAGGACGATTTTTTTGCCACCCAGATTGAGATTGAAGAAAGAAGCAATGTCCTGGCAATAGCGTTCACAAAGGTCGATATTTTTTGTGAACGTGCCCTTTGTGTGGCCATTCGGTTTTTGGGACATTCTTGCTTCTATTTCGTCTTCTTCCTCATCCCTGAGTTTTACGCCCTGTGGTGAAAAAAATTTGATTCCATTGTATTCAATGGGGTTGTGGGATGCCGAAATGACGGCCCCAAAATGACCTGTTTCCTTGCACAGCCTTGCAAGGCCGGGCGTTGGTATTATTCCTACCAAAATAACATCGCACCCGCCGGAGACAAAACCGCTTGCCAATGCGGATTCAATCATGTCGCCTGAAAGCCTTGTATCTTTCCCGACCAAGACTTTTCCGTCTTTTGTGAAAAATTGCTGGGATGCCGCAAAAGCAAGACGGGAGGCAAGCTCCTCGTTGAGCTCGTCTCCCGCTATTCCCCTGACGCCATCGGTGCCAAAAAGTCTTGGCATTTAGTTTTTGAGGTTGGCCTTTGCAAGCTCAACGAGCTTGGTGAAGGCGTTTGCATCTTCGATTGCGAGCTTTGCAAGTATCTTACGGTCGATCTCAAAACCAGCACCGTTGAGTCCGGCAACGAGACGGCTGTAGGTGATTCCATTCATTCTTGCTGCAGCATTGATCCTTGTGATCCAAAGTCTTCTGAAATCACGTTTTCTTTGCCTTCTATGGATGAATTCATATCTTTCAGCGTGAAGAACCTGCTCTTTTGCTATTTTGAAGCGCCTATGGGCAGCACCAAAGAAACCGGATGCCCTATTTAATACTTTTTTCCTCCTGCGTCTCGCAACAATTCCACCTTTTACGCGCATCTCTTAGTCCTCCTTTTTCTCGTTTCTGATCTTGCGTCCCTTCACTCCAACCGGGAGGAGGCACTTCATTAGGCGAATCATTGTCTTGTCGACATCTTTAAGGCGCATTTTGCGCTTCGTCTCTCCCCTGTTTTTGTTCTCAAGCAAGTGGGCAAAGCCGGGGCTTTGACTGCGGAGCTTGCCGGTTCCGGTGACGCGGAAACGTTTTTTTGCTGAGCCTTTTGATCTAATCTTAAGTTTTGGCATACATCACCTCTCTTATTTTATTTCCTTCTCTTTTTGTTTTGTCGGGGCAATCATCATGTGCATGTGTCTTCCATCCATCTTTGGCATTTGCTCGATTGTCCCGAGGCTTGCGACTTCATTTGCGATACGGTCAAGGAGGGCACGTCCCTGGTCCTTGTGCATCATCTCGCGGCCCCTGAATCTTATGACAACCTTTGTACGGTGACCGTTGAGCAGAAACCTTCTTACGTGGCCAACTTTGGTTTGGTAATCGTTCTCGTCGACTGATAGCGAAAACTGCATTTCTTTTATTTCCACAGAAGACTGTTTGCGGCGGTTTTCTTTAACTTTTTTTTCAAGCTCGTACTTGTATTTTCCGTAATCTAGCAACTTGCATACTGGTGGATCGGAATTTGGTGATATTTCTACCAAGTCAAGCCCTTTCAAGACCGCCATTTCGAGTGCTTTTCTTATGTCGACGATTCCAACCTGTTTGCCTTCATCGTCAATCATTCGCACTTCGCGTGCACGAATCTCCTTGTTTGTGCGCAACTTCTTTTCGATTGCATACCTCCTGTCGCCTGGTGCGACTTAAAAAACTATCTGCGTACCGCTTGCGTCATGACCTGAGGATCGTCCGTCAGGTGGACAGCGCATGCCGTCACTTGGTTGGAAATTCTAAGTCCCGCAAAAAATGAAGTCAAGTAAAAAAATGATTTTTGACTTTCAATTTTAGAGCATTTCCCTATCATATTCACCCGTCAGGAAACCAAGGAGATGAAACATGAGCATATTTGATGAAGAATCCTTAAGACTTCACCGTTTGCACAAAGGCAAAATAAAAGTTGATGTCAAAGATGACCTCAGGTCAAAACATGCATTGTCCGTATGGTACACCCCAGGAGTTGCCGAACCGTGCAGGCAGATATATAGAAACCCCGAGACCGTTTATGACTATACAATAAAGGGCAACACCATAGCTGTGGTGACCGATGGCAGTCGCGTCTTGGGATTAGGAAACATAGGTCCTGAAGCATCAATACCGGTTATGGAAGGCAAATGCGCCCTTTTTGTTGAATATGGTGCAATTGATGCATTTCCTGTACCCCTGAAAGCAAGAACAAATGAGGAATTTGTTGCGGCCGTAAAAGCAATGGAACCCATATTTGGCGGAATTAACCTCGAGGACATACAGATACCGCATTGTTTTGAAATCGAGGAGATACTAATTAAAGAGTTGGACATTCCGGTTTTCCATGACGACCAGCATGGCACGGCCGTTGTTGCGCTTGCCGGCATATACAACGCACTCAAGCTGCTTGGCAGAAAAATAGAAAACCAGAGGGTCATCATTTCAGGTGCAGGTGCTGCCGGCTCTGCCGTTGCCAAACTGCTTGTTGCTGCAGGAATTGGCGATGTCATACTATTTGATCGCGAAGGTGTTATATGTAGGGGTAGAACTGACTACATGATGCCTTATAAATACAAGCTTGCCGAGATCCCAAACAAAGAAAATTTTAAGGGAACACTCCATGAGGGGCTCGTTGGTGCTGATATATTTATCGGGCTTGCCTGTCCTGGCCTCGTCACTGGCGAGGATATTAAAAAAATGGCTAAAGATCCGATCGTTTTTGCCCTCTCAAACCCCGATCCCGACATTTCACCAGAAGAGGCAAAATCAGCCGGAGCAAAGATAATTTGCACGGGAAGGTCTGACCTTGGCAATCAAGTTAACAACCTGCTGGCTTTCCCTGGCATAATGAGGGGTGCTCTCGATTCCAGAGCACGTGTCATCAATGAGGCAATGAAGGTTGCGGCTTCGATGACAATTGCGAACCTGCTCCCAGAGAATGAACTAAGGGAAGACAGGATAATAATTGAACCCTTTGCAAAAGGCGTTGCCCAGGCAGTCGCCAAGTCAGTTGCAAAAGCCGCGTTTGATACAAGCGTAGCAAGGACAAACCTTATCCTACAGGAAGTTTGCGATTTGATAGAAAGGCGTCTTGAAGGCAAATGAGTTGCTACAAACTTGAGGCGTCAAACGGCAGGGCAAGGGCCGGTGTTTTGAAGACTGCACATGGTGAAGTAAAGACGCCAGTTTTCATGCCGGTCGGAACGCAGGCCACGGTAAAGGCATTGACGCCAGAGCAGGTCAAAAAGATTGGTTTTGGCTTGATTCTTTGCAATACTTATCATCTCATGCTCCAGCCAGGCGAAGACCTTGTTCGTGAGGCCGGTGGCCTTCACAAGTTTATGAACTGGGACGGTTCAATACTTACCGATTCGGGTGGCTTTCAAGTCATGAGCCAGGCGAGTCTGAGGGAGATAACCAGAGAAGGCGTTCATTTCAAGTCTTACCTTGATGGTTCGGCCCATTTCCTCACCCCTGAGAGTGCAATAGGAATTCAGGAAAAGCTCGGTTCGGACATAGCGATGGTGCTGGACATCTGCACGCCATACCCGATTGCACAGCAGAAGGCCCGACACTACACGGAAATCACTCACGAGTGGGCAAAGCGTTCGCTTGAGGCAAGATCAAAACCTGACCAGCTCGTTTTTGGAATAATCCAGGGTGGTTTTGAACTTACTGACAGGGCCTGGTCATGTGACGTAACAACTTCCATGGATTTCGACGGTTTTGCAGTTGGCTCATTATCTGTTGGTGAGCCGCTTGAGCTTGCAGGAGAGATTCTGGACGTTGTGGTCCCCAGGATGCCCAAGGACAGACCGAGATACCTTATGGGTGTTGGCGATCCCGCTGGAATCATTCAAGGTATAGCATCAGGCATAGACATGTTTGATTGTGTACTGCCAACCAGGCTTGGAAGAAACGGTGCAGTCATGACAAAAGAGGGGATACTCTCCATTTCAAAGTCAAGATTTGCAAAGGATTTCCAGCCAATCGAAGATGATTGCGATTGTTATACTTGCAGGAACTATACAAGGGCCTACTTGAGACACCTTTTCAAGGCAAAAGAAATGCTTGCTGCTACTCTTGCGTCAATACACAATCTCCATTTCCTCAAACGTGTTGTGGATGGAGCAAGAAACGCTATAATTGATGGAACCTTTGACCAGTATGCGTCGAAGTGGCTGAATTGGAGAGAAGATGATTCAACTGGACAGGATTGAAAACGATCCTTACATTGTTGAACTCCTGAAGGCCTCGGACAGGCAGATAGCTGCCCTTGGCTACACGGAGCATGGGATCAGGCACGCCACCGTCACTTGTGAGGCGGCCAGGAAGATATGCTCCGGACTGGGCTTGTCCCAGTGGGAGACCGATGTCGCCTGCGCTGCCTCTTTTCTTCATGACATCGGAAACCTGACCGGAAGGGAAAATCATGGCCCACTGGGTGCAATACTGGTTTCCCCTTTTCTGGTACAGCATGGCCTTTTGCCCGAGGAGCTTGCAAGGGTGATCACGGCCATTTCGTGCCATGATGATGACGAGAAACCCGTCATTTCCACTGTCACAACAGCCGTGACCATCATTGCAGACAAGAGCGATGTAAACAGGTCAAGAGTCAGGCCAACCGCCGACATCAAGACCGACATACACGACAGGGTCAATTATGCAGTGCTTGAGAGCAATATTTCTGCCCAAAAGGGCAAGATATCGCTCTCACTCCGCCTTGACCCCCAGATTGCCTGCACCGCAGATTACCTTGAGATTTTTGCCTCAAGAATGCAGGCGATGCGCAAGTCTGCCCAGTTTCTCGGGTGTGAGTACGAGCTTGAAATCAACAATGTAAAAATATTCTAGGAGGAATGAAATGATTGCCGTTAACTGTTCAGAAAAATCTGCCCAGATAGAAAAGGGCTCAAATATATTCCAGGCACTAAAAGCACTGGAAATACCGACAAAAAATCTCGTTGCTGCAAAAATTAGCGACAAGCTGGTTGACCTTTCCACCATACTTGAAGAAAACACAAATTTTGAAGTGGTAGCGATTGATTCGCCCGAGGGAAGGGACATCCTGCTACATTCCTCAGCGCATCTCATGGCTGCTGCAATCAACAGGCTTTTCCCCGGGACCAAATTTGCCATTGGCCCGTCAATCAAGGATGGGTTTTATTACGACCTTGATCTCCCAAGGCCGTTGATTGAAGAAGACTTGCCAAAAATAGAGGCCGAGATGAAAAAGGTCTCGGATGAAAACATCAAGTTTGTGCGCAAGACAATGACGAAAGAAGAAGCACTTGCATTTTTTGGGGTGAGGGGTGACACCTACAAGGTGGAGCTGATCCAGGACATACCCGATTCAACTGTTTCAATATACGAACTTGGCGATTTTATTGATCTGTGCAGGGGCCCACACCTTCCGTCATCTGGCTACATCAAGCATTTCAAACTCATGAGCATTGCTGGTGCCTACTGGAGGGGTGACGAAAAGAGGCAGATGCTTACAAGAATCTATGGCACCTCTTATTCAACAAAAGATGGCCTGGAAGAGCACATCAAGCGCCTCGAGGAAATAGCAAAAAGAGACCACAGAATACTTGGCAAACAGCTTGAGCTGTTCATCATCGACGAACATGTTGGTGGTGGCCTCGTAATCTGGCAACCGAATGGTGCTGTGGTCAGGGAAATAATTGAAAACTTCTGGAGGACAGAGCACAGGAAGAGGGGTTATGAGATTGTTTATAGCCCTCACGTTGGAAAAGCCGACCTCTGGAGAACATCGGGCCATTTGGGCTATTATGCAGACAACATGTATCCAGCGATGGAACTTGAAACTGTAGAGTATTACGCAAGGCCAATGAATTGCCCGTTCCACATGGTCAACTATGCATCAAAGGTGAGGTCATACAGAGACCTTCCGTACAGGACCGCAGAGCTTGGCACTGTCTATCGTTTTGAGCGTTCAGGAACCCTCCATGGCCTTTTAAGGGTCAGGGGTTTTACGCAAGACGATGCACACATTTTCTGCACTCCTGAACAACTCAAGCAGGAAGTTGTGGGTGTGGTCAAGTTTGCCATACACTTGCTCGAAACGTTTGGCTTCAAGAAATACGAAATATTCCTCTCCACAAGGCCGAAAGAGGGCTATGTTGGCGAAATAGAAAAATGGGACATTGCTGAAAGTACCCTGAGGGAAGCGCTAAATGAGATGGGCCTTTCATTTGATGTCGATGAGGGTGGTGGTGCGTTCTACGGGCCAAAAATCGACATCAAGATAGTCGATGCCCTTGGAAGGCCCTGGCAATGCACAACTTGTCAGTTTGATTTCAATAATCCTGAAAGATTCAATCTTACCTATACCGGGGAAGATGGCAAAGAGCACAGGCCATATACAATCCACAGAGCCTTGCTTGGTTCCATGGAGCGCTTTATGGGTTGCCTCATCGAGCATTATGCTGGGGCGTTCCCTGTATGGCTGGCACCGACCCAGGTCATCATCGTACCAATAACTGACGGTGTTCTAGATTATT
>JAGOOK010000034.1 GCA_017992555.1 Caldisericia bacterium
ATAATGTCGGTAGAGATGAAGAAGAGGGTCATTGTTGTAGACACATCAAACGAGATTGCAGGAGACGGCGACATTCCACACGTCGGAATTGGCAATGCCAGAAGAATGCAGGTCCCAACTGGGGTAGAACAGCACACGATCATGATCCAGGCGGTGGAAAACCACATGCCAGAGGTCATTATCATCGATGAAATAGGCACTGAAGAAGAGGCAACAGCTTGTAGGACAATCGCCGAAAGAGGTGTCCAGCTCGTCGGAACAGCACACGGAAACAGCTTGCCGAATCTCCTGATAAACCCGACACTATCGGATCTCCTCGGCGGTGTCAATTCGGTCATCCTGTCCGATGAGGAAGCATTCAGAAGAGGAACACAAAAAACAGTTCTAGAGCGCACTTCACCCCCAACTTTCCAGATCCTCATCGAGATCAGAGACAGAGGAAGTTTCGCCATATACAAGGACATCGCCACGACAGTTGACAAATACCTCAGGGAGCACAAGCTCTTCCCGGAAACAAGGGTAAGGGACACTGACGGCAATGTTATCAAAACCGAGGAGCAGCTCCAGGAAAGCGAGAAAAAAACAGAACCCCTGGAAGAATTTTTCAAAATTCAGGGAGAGCCCTACGAAAAAATGGAAGATTCGGCAGTTGTAAGCATCTACCCATTTGGTGTTTCCAGAGATTATCTGGAAAGGGCCGCCAAATCACTCCATATAAGAGTAAACATCTCCAGAAGGTTGTCTGAATCGGATATTGTCCTTACAACACATTCTTACGAAAGTAAAAAACCACAGACCATCCTTGAAGCTAAATCACTCGAAATACCCATTTATACAATTCCGCAAAATTCCCTCTCGCAGATCAAAAGGTTCCTGAGGAGCATAAAAGATTCGCACCCGGAAGAATCGGTGGACCAATCAATACTGGAAGAGGCCGTTGAAACCGTGCTTCGCGAAAACCAGTCGATCAAACTTCCGCCGGCACCTTCCAGGGTAAGAAAATACCAGCACAAGTTTGCTGAAAGGTTTGGGCTTCCTTCATCCTCGATTGGCGAAGAACCAAACAGGAGCGTTGTGATACACCCACCCCAATTCAAGGAGGACTAGCAATGAAACTTTCCACTTACATGGCACCCACGCTCAGAGAAGTGCCGTCAGAGGCAGAGGCAAGAAGCCACCAGCTCATGCTGAGGGCAGGATACATAAGAAAGCTCGCCGCAGGTGTCTATACCTTACTCCCGCTTGGCAAGAGGGTCCTTGAAAAAATCTCGGCGATAGTCAGGGAGGAGATGGACAACATCGGCTGCCAGGAAATGCTCATGCCAGCAATACTCCCAGCAGAACTTTGGCAGGAAACCGGTAGATGGGATCTGTATGGCGGAGAGATGTTTAGGCTCAAGGACCGCAAGGGCAGAGATTTCTGCCTTGGACCAACCCATGAGGAGATTGTCACAAACCACGTCAGGGACGAAGTAAAATCATATAGGCAACTACCCATGATGCTCTACCAGATCCAGACAAAGTACAGAGACGAGATAAGACCAAGGTTTGGCGTTATACGCTCGAGAGAGTTCCTTATGAAAGACATGTACTCTTTCGACTCGACCATAGAGAATTTCGAAATCAGCTACAAAAAGGCCTTCAATGCCTACTGTAGGATACTTGAAAGGTGCGGCGTGACTTATGTTCCAGTGGAGGCAGATACCGGCGCAATAGGTGGCTCAAGCTCACACGAATTCGTTGTCCAGGCCGATAATGGCGAATGTAAATACACGCTCTGCCCGGCTTGCGGCTACGCCGCAAATGTTGAAGCTGCAAAAGCCGGCAGAAGAAAAGATCTCCCACAGGAAAGTGACGAGGAGATGAAACTTGTTGATACACCAAACGCAAAAACCATCGAAGAAGTGGCAAAATTCCTGGGCAAAGAACCAGTAAGACTTGTCAAATCAATGATATATAAAGCCGATGACAGGTTCGTCATGGTTTGTGTCAGGGGTGATGACGAGATTTGCGAACCAAAACTAAAAAAAGCCATCGGCGCAAAAGATGTCGAGCTGGCTTCCCAGGAAGAAACCGAAAAAATAACAGGCACAGTTGTTGGTTTTGCTGGGCCTGTTGGTTTCAAGGGCACGATTGTCGCAGATCTGGAACTCCTGGATTCAAAAGGAACAGTCTGTGGTGGGCTTTCAAAAGATAAACATTATATTGGCGTTTCGCATGGAAGAGACTGGAAACATACGGCCTACGCAGACATAAGGGAAACAAAAGATGGCGACCCGTGTCCAAAATGCGGAGTCACAATGAAGATTTCAACAGGTCTGGAGGTTGGACACACATTCAACCTTGGCACCAAATATTCAAAAGTCATGAACGCAAACTTCCTTGATGAAGATGGGACACTCAAACCATTCATCATGGGTTGTTATGGCATGGGCATCTCAAGGACGGTTGCATCAATAATAGAACAGCACAACGATGAAGATGGCATAATATGGCCGGTCTCCGTAGCACCATTCCATGTTGCGCTTGTGCCTGTAAATGTAAAAGACGAGCAAGTAATGGCCATTGCGAACAAGCTCTATGATGACCTCAAGAAAGAGGGCATACAGGTGGTAATGGACGACAGGGACGCCCAGGCAGGCGTCAAATTCAAGGATGCCGATCTTATGGGGTTCCCGCTGAGGATCACTATCGGCAAGAAAGCAAAAGACGGCATCGTCGAGATAAAAGATAGGAAAACAAAACAGAGCATCGATAAGCCAGCCCAAGAAACGGTGGCTTACGTAAAAGAGTTCCTAAGGGAGAACCAGTAAAGGGAGGAAACACATGAAAGTTGCAGCGATCATCCCCGCCTACAACGAGGAGAGGGGCATCGCAGATGTCCTTAAAGCAGTTACAGGGGCAAGCTTGCCAAATGAAGTGATCGTTGTCTCAGACGGCTCCATCGACAGGACTGTCGAAGTGGCCAAAACTTTCCCAGTTAATGTAATAGAACAGGTCCCAAACCAGGGTAAAGCTGCAGCCATGCTGAAAGGCGTTGAAAATACCGATGCAGAAATTCTTGTCTTTGTTGATGCAGATCTGGTTGGACTAACTCCAGAACTTGTTGACTCACTCATAAGACCTATCGTAGAAGACAGGGCCGAGGTCACAATGGGTCTTTTCCAGGATGGAAAATTCTCAACTGATCTGGCCCAGATGATTTTCCCTTTCCTCACAGGGCAAAGGGCAATGAGGCGCTCTGTGTGGGAAGGTGCCAAAGTAAAAAAGGACAGCCAGTACGGGGTCGAGATATACCTGACCAAATACATGGAAAAACAAAACCTGAGGGTGGAAAATGTTTTGCTCAAGGGTTGCACGCAATTATTCAAGGAGCAGAAGGGACAAGCTTTTGAAGGTTTTGGAAGAAGATTAAAGATGACCTTCGACATAGCCAAGGCACTTTTCACATCAACAGAGGAACCAAAAAAAACAAAAAAAAACAAAAAGCATGTTACTGGCAAATTAAAACCTGCCAGGATTTCCAGAATAAAAAAACACAGTACCCGAACCATTGGAGGAACGAAATGAAGATTGGAATTATTGGTGCAGGCTCTGCCGGTTACGTGGCGGCCCTGAGGGCGGCCCAACTTGGCGGCGAAGTCTATTTATTTGAAAAAGGTGAGATTGGTGGAACATGTTTGAATGTCGGTTGCATCCCCACAAAAGCACTCATTGCTGGTGTTAACCATGCAAGACAGGCTCGTGAGTCTGCGATCCTTGGCGTTCTGGCATCCGATGTGAAGGTTGACCTGAACAAACTGCAAGACCACAAGGAGTCCGTGGTCACTGCCAACGTCAGGGGCATCGAATATCTCCTTCAAAAAAGAGGGGTAAAACTCAACAGGCTTGATGCGCAGATTGTCTCCCCCAAGGAAATTACCGCACAGGGTGAAAAATTTGAAATAGACAAACTGGTCATAGCCACAGGCTCCAAACCAGCCTGCATACCATGCGCCAAGATTGATGGCAAATACATCATGTCCTCGGATCATATCCTCTCGCTCAGGGAAGTCCCAAAAACCCTGCTTGTGGTTGGCGGAGGAGTGATCGGCCTCGAATTTGCCGGAATAATGGCAGGGCTCGGGTGCCAGGTCACTGTTGTTGAAATGCTTGAAAGGCTTATTCCAGTTGATGATGAAGAATGCTCCAGGGCGGCCCAGAAATTTGCCCAGATCAACAACATAGAAGTCATGACCGGTGCGGCCGTGACACAACTCTTCCCGGACGGTGATGCCGTCCAGGCTGAAATTGATACTGGCAAGGAAAAGATCATCAGAAGGTTCCAGAAGTGCCTGATGGCCGTTGGCAGACAGCCAAACCTCGATGAGCAGTCGCTCAAGAAGATTGGCGTTGACTACGACAGAAAAGGCATAAAAACAGACAGTTTCATGCAGACAAACGTCAAGGACGTCTATGCAATCGGTGACTGCTGTGGCGGATACATGCTGGCGCACGTTGCTTATGCCCAGGGCAAGATTGCTGTTGGGCACGCACTTGGCCACGATACACCCCCAATGCGTTACGACAATATCCCGAGGGTCACTTTTGTGCACCCGGAGATAGCCGTGTGCGGGCTCACTTCAAAACAGCTTGAAGAAAAGGGGATGACCATAAAGTGGTCAAAGTTCTCCTACATGGCTTCTGGCAGAGCCAGGGCGCAAGGCATAAAAGATGGCTTCTTCAAGATAGGTGTTGATCAGGAAGGCATCATAAGATCGGCAATTATTGTAGGAGAAAATGCTGGAGAGATGATCTCCTTCTATTCCCAGGCAATAACAATGCAAACCCCCATAGAACTCCTAGAACAGACCATCATAGCCCACCCGACACTGTCCGAAATGGCAATTGAAGTAGTGGAGACGGCAGCAGGACACCCGCTGCACGCATAAATTGATCAACAATAAGGGAGGCCTGGAGCCTCCCTTATTGTTTGGAAAGCAAGCAAATCATCGATTTGGAGGAGCAGCCACTTGCATTTGCTGTATCAGAATGTGCTAAAAATCAGCTCCACAAAAGCAGTTATTTTTTACATTTTTCTTGATGTTCTTTGTACCGGGCTTGGCATAGGAGTGCCTATTTTTAACATCCTGCTAGGTCTTCCAACTGGATGGTTTTTGGCATCAAGGGCCATTGAAAAAACAGGAGACCCAGCCGAATCAGCAAGAGATTCCCTGAAGAAAGGCCTTCTAACTTCACTTTTTACAATGGTGCAGATGATTTTCATCTGGTGGCCATACTTTCTGAAGTTTTTTGAAAAAGGGTTTGATTTCAAAAATACAGGTATTCCATGTATCCTCTATACTCCCAAGGCCAGTCTCGTCGGCTGGCTGGTTTTGATGGTCATCATCTCGCCATTTTTACAAATGCTCATGTCAGTATTTGGCTCAATGCTGGTTCTTGCAAAAACAAAACACGGCCCAAAAAACAATTGAGCCGTGTTGCAATCCGTAAAAAATACAGACGAATCTATTGCTTTGCTGAATCCTCGTATTCCTGGAGCATCGAATCCATCACCTCTTTGACTGAAGTAACTTTGTCTGCCCTGTACGCATTTGCACCTGCAAAAGCAAATCCATGCTCCATCTGTCCTTTTTTGGCATGCATCAGTGCAAGGCCTATACAATAAGGGCTATGCTCATAGTCACACGTCACTATACAATGATAGGGGCACTTGTATGGCATACACTGCCCTTTTCCAACTTTTTCTATAAACGAATTGCTGATGGCCCTTCCCGGCATTCCAACCGGGCTTTTGATGATAACGATATCTTCTTTTTTTGAAGCAAGATATGTTTCCTTGAACTCGTCTGAGGCATCGCATTCGTTTGTTGTTACAAGCCTGGTTCCAATCTGGATTCCCGAGGCCCCAAGTTCCAATATTTTCCTCATGTCAGCACCGGTATAAACCCCTCCACCAGCAATAACAGGGATTTCCTTGCCATTGGCATCGCCAATTTTGTTAACTTCAGTAACAATCTGGGGTAAAATATTTTCCAGTGCGTAATTTGGATCATCAATCTGCTCTGTGGAATAGCCAAGATGCCCACCCGCTTTTGGCCCCTCGACAACCACAGCATCAGGCAGGTAGTTATATTTTTCCAACCAGCGTCTGGAGATAAGATTGGCTGCTCTTGCTGATGAGACGATTGGCACCAGTTTCGTTTTCAGTGACCCCATGAGGTACGACGGGAGGTTTAATGGAAGCCCGGCACCAGAAAAGATTATATCAATCCCCTCTTGAATGGCAGTCTTCACCACATCGGCAAAATTCGAGAGGGCAACCATGACATTGATGCCCAGCACGCCATTTGTCATCTCTCTGGCCCGCCTGATCTCGCGCCTTAGTGCTCTCATGTTGGCCTCAAGGAAATTTGTGTTGAAATCTGGTTCAAACATGCCTATTCCAGCGGTTGCGATAACACCTACACCGCCCTGGTTGGCAACGGCACTTGCAAGACCGGAAAGGGAAATTCCTACGCCCATCCCGCCCTGGATTATCGGAACCTTGATGCTCAGATTGCCGATTGAAAGTTTTTTTGGAATATTGATGTTAATTGTAGTACTCCTTATTTTTTCTACTTGACGTTTTTCCAAATGAGTACTCTTTTAAGGTAGTTCTCATTTGACACTCGAAACGCTAGCAAAAATATTATCACACAAGAGAAACACAATGGCAAGGATTTTTTTCCCTGTATTGTAATGAATATGATAATCGATATCCAAAAAAGGTTACAATTCTTCAAAATTCCTTTCTTTTTTAATAAAGAACTTGCCAGTTTGAATATGCCCAAAATAGAATGTAAAATCGTAATAAACTATTCACATGAAAGAAGGTTTTAGCAATGGCCAGCAAAAACCAGAAAGAAAACACTTTCTCTGTTGAAGAGGCAATCAAAATCCTTTCATCTGCCGGCAAAAAAGAAAACAGGGAGGGAATGGCCAAATTTGGAATAAATACCGAAAAAGCGTTTGGCGTTTCTGTTGTACGAATCAGGGAGATCGCAAAAATGGTTGGCAAGGGCCACGAAAAAGCCCAGAAACTTTGGGAAACAGGCTTCCACGAAGCCAGAATCATGGCATGCCTTATCGATAATCCAAAAATGGTAACAAGGGAGCAGGCAGAGAATTGGGCCCTCGAATTCAATTCATGGGACCTTTGCGATCAGTGCTGTATGAACCTTCTTGACAGATTGCCCTTTTCATACGAGCTTGCGGCAGAGTGGGCAAAAAGAGAAGAGGAGTATATAAAAAGGGCCGGTTTCGCAATTATGGCGTCCCTGGCACTGCACGACAAAAAAGCACCCGATGAAAAGTTCCTCCAGTTTCTGGACTTGATTGATAAGCAGTCGACGGACCCAAGAAATTTCGTAAAAAAGGCTATAAACTGGGCTCTCAGACAAATCGGAAAAAGAAGGCCCGGTATAATGGATAAAGTTGAAATTCTGGCCAAAAAACTTGCAGAAAGCGATGATAAAAACGCCAGATGGGTCGGCAAGGACGCCCTTAGGGGGTTTGAGAAGAAAAACCTGTCGGTAAAAAAGGATTGACCGTCACCAACACAAACATCTTTCTGCTTTGGTGCCTTGAAAAATAATCACGTGTGACAATCATTTTTTAGGGAAAACCAAAGGAGAAAAAATGCAAACCATAATTCTGCTCGTTATTTCAAACATATTCATGACTTTCGCATGGTACGGACATCTCAAATTCAAGGAAGCTCCGCTCTGGCAGGTTATTCTTATCAGCTGGGGAATAGCATTTTTTGAATACTGCTTCCAGGTACCAGCCAACAGGATAGGACATGGAACATTTACGGCCGCACAACTCAAGACAATCCAGGAAGTTATCACTTTTACCATATTCTGCATCTTCTCGGTCACTTACCTAAAAGAACAGCTGAAATGGAATTATATCGTCGGATTTGTATTCATGATTGCTGCAGTGTTTTTTGTCTGCAAGAAATGGTAATGGGGAATTGACAAAACAGGTCAAAAATGGTTTGATTTGTGCATGAGATTGTTTTTGGCTTTATCAGTATTTCTTACTCTTTTTCCAGCAAGCATCTCTCATGGACAAACTGTTTCCGATTTTGCACCTCCAGTCTGGCTCAAAACCATGCCAATCCAGCTGGAAGGGAGCGTGGTCTCTTCCCCGGTCATAGCTGATGGGAAAATTGTAATCGGTACAACAGCTGGGAAACTCTACTGTATTGGGCTTTCGTCATTCGAGATTGTCTGGACGAAAGACAACGAAGGCTCTTTTCGTTCTTCCTGCCTTGTTGCAAACAAAAAGATCTATACCGGCGACTCGCTTGGAAGGGTTTATTGCAGGAACCTCGACAATGGGGAAATTGTCTGGGGACCCAGGGAATTTGGGGAGTGGACATACTCCACGCCAATTCTAAGTGATGGGAAAATAATTTTTGGGGCAAATGACAGAAAAATCCACGCTCTGGACGCCAAGACAGGCAAAAAAATATGGGAAACAGAAGAGTTGAGAGGGCAAATTCAGGCGGGGGTTACACTTTGCAATGAAGGCTACATCGTTGGGTGCCTTGGCCAGCCTGACAGTGAGTCTGATTACGACCCAGGAAACCTCTACTGCATAACCGCTGACGGAAAAATATCGTGGGGGCCCAAGGTTACCAAGGGACCCGTACAGGGTACACCCTCGGTTTTTGGCGAACACGTTTTCGCTGCCTCATACGGCTACTCGTGGGAAAACGACAAGAGGCCGAAGGGAAGGGTGACCTGTTTCAGGACATCCGATGGGGCGTCAATATGGCAAAAAGATCTTGAAAAGGAGATATGGGGAAGCCCAGCCACAAATGGCGACTGTGTCATAACAGGTTCAAGAGACCATTTTATATGGTGTCTCGACGCAAATGGCGGCGAGGAAAGATGGCACTTCCAGACCGGTGGGATGGTCGATGCCACAGCGGTCATTGAAAACGGGGTTTGCTGGATTGGGGGGATGGATGGTAATCTGTATGCACTGGACCTGCAATCCGGCAAAAAACTCCAGGAAATAAATGTTGCATCAATGGGTCTTGGGCCACAAAATTCAGTGGCCATCTCTGAAGGACACCTCGTTTGCGCAAGCCTGTCAGGCACCCTGTACAGGTTTGATCTGGCCCCTTCGTGCCTGATCAAGCCAACAAAATCGGTTTACAGGTCATACGATGGATCATACCATTTTGAGGTCAGAGTCGAGAACACAAGGAAAGAGGGTTCTCCCAACCTTGAAGCAACACTTGTACCAACAAACTGCTTCTTTAAGGAAGAGCCAAAAAAGATTCTCGTACAACCAGGGAAATACGGAATCATCACATTTGAGGGCAAGATTGACCCTGAACCAGGCATCTACAGTTGTGAAATTGAAGCGTCTTCCAACAGCCCGACAATCATCCTGCAGGACGAAAATGGTAATACCACAAACAAGCTTGTGCTTGAACTCAACATAAAAACACACAACCCAAAGCTTGGAAAATTGCCGGAAAGAATTGACTTTGGGGCATTCTGGGACGATGAAACACCAAAACAGAAAATGGTTCTGATTCAAAATGAGGGTGATGGAGTCATCCAGGGCAGCGTTTCACCGGAAAAAGGTCTTCTACCGGACAAAAGTACTTTCACAATAACAAACGACACGCCAGTGGCCCTTGGTATTGCACTTGACGTCAATTCTTTGCCCTATGGCACTTTCGAGAGGGCGCTTGATATCAAATCAAATGCTGGTAATGCAAAAATCGTCTTTGCTGGCGAGAAGCTGAGGTCAAAAAACGTTATTGAGGTTTGGGTGAACAAGAAAACGGCCAGGATTAACGGACAAGAAAAAACACTCGTTCAGGCACCATACATAAAAAATAACCTGACCATGGTACCGCTCAGGCTTGTTTCGGAAGGGCTCGGGCTTGAGGTGAGCTGGGTGTCGGAAGTCAAAACAATCATCATCAACCTGTTTTCGGGCTGGTACCTCAGGCTGATAATTGGCTACAAAAAAGCACTGATAGAACGCCCTGATGGCGGCATCGATGAGCTGCAGACCCAAGCACCACCAGAAATAGTATCTGGAACAACATTTGTGCCGTTGAGGCTGATTGGCGATGCTCTATCAAGAGGCGGAGCGAAAATAGATATTGTGTGGAACAGTCAGATCAGAAAAGCCACCATCACAAGAAGCCTAAAAACAGGCAAATAGCAAAGTGCTTGACCAAAAGCCGCCATAAAAATTACAATGGCAAAAACCAAGGAGGAGAAGATGGGCAAAATAACGGGAATGAAAATTATCGCAATAATACTTTTTGTGATGCTGGCAACACAAATTGCAACAGGGCTGGCCGGGATAGCTTTTGACCTGCACTACTGGCTCGGGATCGTAATAGGTGCCACAATTGTTATCCATCTCGTAATTAACTGGGGCTGGATAAAAACAAACATTTTTGGAATAAAACCAAAAGCATAGTTTCATGAGCCTTTTTCTTCCAGATCTCGAGACTGACAGGCTTGTCCTCAGGATGCTGTCTGTCAATGACGCTTTTGACATGTATGAGTACGCCAGGAACCCTGAAATCTGCAAATATGTCACCTGGGAGGCCCACAATTCAGTGGAAGATTCCATGTCATACCTGAGTCTTGTCGAGGAAAGATATAAGGGTGGAGAATACTTTGATTGGGGCATTGTACTCAAGGAAATTGGCAAGCTGGTTGGAACATGTGGTTTTGTCGACATAGACAAAGCCAGCTCAAGGGGTGAAATTGGCTATGTTCTATCCAAGACACACTGGGGAAAAGGATTAATGTCTGAAGCGGTAAGAAAAGTGTGTTACCATGGTTTTGGGTTCATGGAATTAAACAGGATTGAGGCAAGGGTTTTCCCGGAAAATACTAGATCACAGAGTGTTCTAAAGAAGCTTGGTTTCCAGTATGAAGGTACATTACACCAACAACAGCTCATCAAGGGTAAATATCAAGATTTGATGATGTTTTCCATGCTGAAAAGCGAATTTAGGTAATTCTTTTTTTTATTTGGACAGGATTACTCTTGGTGGGCCACTGGCAACATATCCTATCACCTGACCAAAACACCCTGAATTCTTAAGGGCACCAAGACAGGCAGAAACTTTGTCTTCGTCAACGAAACCAACCAGTCCACCCGATGTCTGGGCATCATTGGCAATATTGAGGAAATATGATTCAACACCCTGTCCAACAACAAGACTGTCACCCATCATGTCCATGTTCTGCGCAAGAACAGGGCATGTGAAATACTGGGAAGCTTCAAGGACACCCTCCATGACGGGTATTTTTGACGCTTCAATATGCATTTCACATCCAGATGATTGTGCCACTTCAAGAAGTGAAACAGCGAGACCATATCCTGTAACATCTGTCGAGCAGTTGATGCCAATTTCTGAAAAAATCTTCGATGCGCAGGTATTTGTTTTTACCATCCAACCCACGGCTTTTTCAAATTCTTGGCTGTATTTGGCCTTGCCGGCAAAAAGGATGCCAGTTCCCAAAGGTTTTGTGAGTATTATTGCCTGGTGTGGTTTTGCTCTATCTGAAAGCCTGATTTTGTCTTTTGTGACAGTCCCAAAAACCGAAAGACCATACTTGATGTCATTATTTTTGGCTGTGTGCCCGCCTGCGATGAGAACACCGTTTTCTATAGCTGACAGGGCACAACCTCTGATTATTTCACCAAGCTTGTCTATTTCAACATCCCTTGGAAACAAAGCAACATTCAGGGCAAGCACCGGTGTTCCGCCCATTGAAAGAATGTCGCTTATGCAATTGGCAAAAACAACTCGGCCAAACATTATAGGATCATCCACTATTGGCGATAGAACATCAACAGTGAACACGCCATAAAGACCATCTCCGATCTCATAAACAGCCGCATCTGCCTTTGACATGCCAGCGGTGAGGAGCTTGTTGGATTTGAATTCCGGGAGGGATTCAAGCAATTTTTGTAGGGCCGACGGCCCCCATTTGCTTGCTCAGCCAGCACAATCGGTAAATTTTGTGAGCTGAAAAACTTCTTTTTCAGTCATATCAAGGAATTATAATGCAAGAAACACCATCTGTCCACCTAATTGTGAAACCCCCATCAAAATAGGAAGCACTTTTACATCTTGGAGCAACAAGCTGGTCCTTTACCCAAAAACCTTTGTCCGTAAAAACAGAGTCTGCCGTTGGAAAAGAAATAAGTTTTGATCCAATTGAGGTTGTGGCCTCCCCTGTAAGTAAATCAAGGAGCAGCAATTCATCAACTCCCTTTGCATAAATAATGCCAACGTCCTTGGATGGATCAAAACAGTTTGAGGATACCAAACCCTCTAGAGACTTTCTCCACAGCTCACCTGAGGGTGATTTGGCAACAACCTGGCCATCTGATGAAACAAAAAAATTTATCTGGCCAAAATTTTCTACTGTTGTATGGCCAAGATAGAGCCCATCGTTTGGGCTTGCCATGGTAAATCGCTGATCTTTCTGTCTTTCTTCCAGGAGATTCCCAGTTTGTGCCTCAACAGGTTGGAGTTTGTTCCAATCTCCAAAATCTACATACCAGAGATTCTCGCCAGGATCATACAGGGCGCAGATGATTG
>JAGOOK010000035.1 GCA_017992555.1 Caldisericia bacterium
CTTATGCTAGTCTATGGGTACATTGTTTGCCCGTAGTGTTTTGCCAATATTATAAAGTCAATTACGGTTATTTGTCCATCTCCATCAAAATCCATCGATTCAGTATAGTTTTCTTCCCCTTCAGATGCCCCAAGACGGTACATGAGTATGTCACCATCAAGCTCATCAACAACACCATCCATATTTAGATCATAAAAACTGTAGCCCTTTTTTATCTCAAAAACTGCTTTGAGAGGTATCGGAGCAATTTGGCCAAAAGAAGAGGTTGCAGTGCATTCTTTTATTGAAACACTCGAGATGCCTTCCTGGTGCGAGATGCATTCGATGACAAAAATAGTACCCTTAAAATCCACTGAAGAATCATTGGTGGAAAGATATTTTATACCTACCTTGCCCTTCTCATTGTCAACAGCACTTTCAAACAAAACATTTTCTTTGGAGTTGCCATAGACATCCAATGCTTTTATGGAGCTCACCTGGTAAAATGCAGGATCAGTATCAATGTCCAGTTTTATGGAAGACAAGTTTGGAATAAAACTCGTTTTTACAAGAAGCAGGAAAGGTTCTTCAGGACGCGGTTTTTCTGGGACACATTTAACAAATATCAGGGGTTTTTCCTTTAGGGGTGCGCCAACAATTGAAATTGGCTTCATTTGATGGGGTGACTGCTCTACGATCGTACCGCTGGAATTGGCCGAGAGGCCAAATGCGTTTACAACATAATCGCCATCTTTTACAAACAGCCTTCCAAGATTGTCCGGCCCTTTCCATATGATATTGTGATAGCCTATCTCCAGAGTATCATCAAAAAATATGTTTCCAGTAGGGTTTTCTTCATTATCGTAGAGAACTATTTTTGCTGCACCATAATTTGATGAAACATCCTGCCCCGGACCGCCAGACATGAAGGTGCCATAATTGAACCTGAAGCTGATTGTTGTCCCAGCCTCACTGCCCTCACCATGTGTCATAATTGATTTGCTGACCTTTAAGTCAGAAACTTGTGGCGGGACATCTGGAGAACCATTGAGGATTATTAGCGGGAGATGAACATTTTCTTGACCCATACTGGCGAAAATCACACCTTCAAGAAAACCTTTTGAATCGTCATCACAAATAAAAGATGCCGTTATTGTCTTTGTTTCACCCGGTTTTAGCTTCTCTGTTTCCCTGTCAAAATTGCACTTTGTGGTATCCCCCAGGGAGTGATAACTCAAGCTAAATTCAATTTGTTTTTTTGAAATGTTTGTCACCTTGAAAGAAGCCTGCTTAACTGATTGGGAAATCGCCCTCAAGGAAAGAGCGGGCGGATCGAATACCATTTTGGCATTAAGCGCAGCAGGAATATTGATTCTTCCAGATCCCTGCGACATCAGGGGAACATATTCCCCGGCTTCGTCATTGCGAAGCAGGTCACAGGTTGCCATAAATATGGCCTTGATTTGTTTTGGTTCGGCTTTTGGATATGCCTGTCTCAGTATCGCTGAAGCCCCAGCAACATGAGGACCAGACATCGATGTTCCCTGCATAACTGCCCACTGGGGGTCCCTCTTTTTTGGGTCAGTACTGTTTGGTTTTGTTGTTACGGTGCTTTTTATACCCACACCAGGTGCAGTGACCTCAGGCTTGAAGTAATAATCGGCAGATGGTCCGGATGAAGAGAAGTCTGCTATCTGGCCAAAGGGACTCCCTGAAGAAACTTTCACTTTAAGGCCCTTTGCTATTAATGATTGAAGCTTAAGACCCTGAACATTTGTGATTGCAAGCGCAGGTATAAACTTCTTTTCCAGGTCTGCATCCTCGATTTTCATTGTTCCCGCAAAAGAACCAGGGCTGTGATTGTAAATTATGCAACCTGCGGCGCCTGCTTTTGCAGCGTTGAGGTCTTTGTCCCTGAAATAGGCATTCTTGTCAGTTATCGGGCCTCTTTGTATCAAAGCAACCTTGTCCTTGACATCAATACACTCAAAATCGCTAGGATAGCCATATCCACAATCAACAACTTCCCATTCACCATCTGGCCATTTTGGGGGAAGGTCAAATTCCCTTCCCAGAATACGCATATTTTCACCTGGGGGATTTGTTATGGTAATCTCTGGGTGTCTCATGTCATCAGATGCAGCTACAGAAATAACTGGCATGTAAGTGCTTGGCGTTCCTACAACATAAGGCTGGGTAAGGCAGCGTGAACCATTGTTACCTGCAGACGCGACAACAACAATGCCAGCCTTTACAACCTTGTGATAGATTGAATTTCCCTCTTCACCACCAGCGCTTCCTCCTGGAGAACCCAGCGAAAGATTCACTACTCCACACTTTGATGTGATTGCCTTTTCAAGTGCAGCATTAATATTTGCACCAACATTGACTGATCTACCCTTTTCACTGGTGAAAACTTTATATCCTGCGAGATTTGCTCCAGGAGCAACACCTTTGACTTTCCCATTTGCTGCACAGATGCCAGCAACATGCGTTCCATGCTGTTCTGTATCGTTAGATATATCAGCACCATCGGCAAAATCATAGCCATCAACAACTTTTTCCTTCGAGCCCATTCTTGAACCAAGGTCGGGATGGCGCCAGTCAAGGCCGGTATCTATAACACCAATGATGACTCCCGTTCCATTCAGCGGTTGGCGATTTTGATCAAGCATCTTCCAAGCGTCATTGGCACCTATGACGCTTGTTGAAGTATCAAGATCGAGCTTGTAATCCGGGATTTTTTCAACGCTCTTGACCCCAGGAATGCTGGCCAGCCTTTTAATGTTTTGTGCTTTTATCTTACAGGCAAAACCTTTTGTAAGGATGCTGTATTTTTGATAAACTTGTTCGACAATGCCCTGGCAATTTGAAGATATGAAGGATTCAACCGATTTCATTGTTTCGTGTCCGGCAAAGGCAAGCGATGAATCCAGAGAGATTGAATTTGTCTGGACATAATTTTGTGGCAGGAAGTCCGCAACAGTATTGCCACCCAGAACTACCAGCATGTCAAGACAAATATCAGGTTTGTTTTCAGCTGCATAAGCGGGCTGTACCACCAAAATAATGGTCGCTACAAGAACAAGACTGAGATGGCGTCTCATTGGACCTCCAAAGTCATTTGGTTGGGAATTATAGGTTGAAATGCAATCCAGTCAACAAATTTGGGAAAGTCCAAATGTCCAGTTTTAATCTGATTTTTTGGAAGATTTGATTTTTTTGAGTTGGTTATTTGGCGGGATCGAGGGGATTCGAACCCCCGGTCTCCAGCGTGACAGGCTGGCGTGTTAACCGCTACACCACGACCCCGCAAAGCGTCCACGTATTATAAGCAAGGCCCAAACAGTTTGTCAATTAAGAACGCTAAGCTGACCTGGATAAAACTAATAAATTAATCATTAATACAATGTTTTATTGTTTTACTTTTTTAGTTTATTGTCTAAAAGACGCAAGAAAAAATCTTGCTTGCCTGCCAGAATGATATTGTCTTTTGAAAAATCAATCCACCTGAAATTGAAAAGGATCAAGTCAAACGCGCCATCGCTCGGCTTTGTTTCATAGTGGGCCCATGTATCCGGAACATCATCTGGGACTTCAAAATGATAATAATGCCTGTTGATTGCTATCTTTCCTTCAGGTTTTTCCAATACCAATGTTTGCATACCAAGAAAATCCCTAAGGTAAAGTTTGTTCAGGCCTGTTTCCTCAACAACCTCCCTCATCACTGCAAAAGTCGGCGTTTCGCCATCTTCAATCGTCCCTGCCGGCACTTGTGTCCCAGCCTCTGGAAAATCGGCATGATCAAAAACGAGAAGTTTTGTATCTTTTGTGATGTATGCAACTACCTTATTCTGGTTTTTCATTGTCATTTCAAAAAGATACTAGGACAATACTGTTAGCAAATGATTACACATTACACATTTAAGACAAAGATTGTTGGGTATTAAAATTAAGAGGATCGGAAAATGGTGGGCGAAACAGGATTCGAACCTGTGACTTCTTGCGTGTAAGGCAAGCGTTCTACCGCTGAACTATCCGCCCAGAACAAAAATATTTTAGCGTCTACTTCTTTTACGTCAAGATTGCTTACGTTTACCATTGGTAACAAAAATTACCGATTTGAAGAGCTAATTTCTTGTGCCGGGACAACAAAACACATTTTACCAAAAATGAAAAAGGCCGGCTTTTGCCGGTCTTTTGGTTTTTAAGTGGTGCCGAGGGCGGGACTTGAACCCGCACAGGTCTCCCCATACGCCCCTCAAACGTACGCGTCTACCAATTCCGCCACCTCGGCAAGCAAAAACTACATGGTCCAGATTGATGGATCAACAATAGAAAGAACGAAGGCGCAAACTCCAAATATAAGGGCACTCCAGAGAATCAGCTTGTCCAGAAATAAGTCGCGTGATTTCCTCACCTTAAACTTCTGGGCGGTACCGCCAATGGCACCAAGACCAGATGCTTTTGGTGATGAAACTATATAGCCGAACACCATCCCGATTCCGGCGATTATTACAACAATTACCATTATGTTTCTGAACAATACCACGTTTCATCCTCCAATCAATCTTGAAGCTTAGGTTTATATATCCATTTGGCCAACATATTTCAAGGGGGTAATCTTAAGAACTTAAAATTACCTTGCGTTTTTCATAACAAATAGTATCTTTTTATAGCTCAAGGAGGAACATGGTTACTATATCTGAACTCGGAAAACATGTAGGCGAAGATGTTAAAATTTCAGGCTGGCTGCACAACTCGAGATCATCGGGCAAGCTGGTATTTCTTGTAATAAGGGATGGAACTGGCTTCTGCCAGTGTGTCGCTTTCCAGGGAAATCTCTCACCAGAGCAGTTCAAGCTGGCAGGAGACCTGACGCAGGAAACTTCATTCTTTGTTGTTGGCATAGTCAAAGAAAACCCAAAACAAAAAGGTGTTTTTGAAATTGATGTCAAGCAAATTGAGAAATATGGTGATTCTGTTGACTTCCCAATCTCACCAAAAGAGCACGGTGCGGGATTCCTCATGTCCAATAGACACCTGTGGCTCCGCTCCCAAAAACAGTGGGCAACACTTCGCATCAGGGCAAGGATCGTAAAATCTATAAGAGACTTTCTTGATTCAGAAGGTTTTATAAACGTTGATGCACCATGCATAACTCCATCATCGTGCGAAGGAACAACAACACTTTTTGAATTAGACTACTTTGGCAAGCCGGCCTTTTTGAGCCAGTCTGGCCAGCTCTACAACGAAGCTACAGCGGCGGCGTTTGGAAAAGTCTATTGTCTTGGGCCAGTTTTTAGGGCAGAGAAGAGCAAAACTAGAAGACACCTTATCGAGTTCTGGCAGGTCGAGCCAGAGGCCGCATTTGTGCTCCACGAAGAGAACATGAAGATACAGGAAAGGCTCGTGGAGAGGATTGTAAAAGATGCCCTTCGTGATTGCGAAACAGAGCTCAAAGTGCTTGAAAGAGACACGACCATCCTGCAGCACGTCATCACCCCGTTTCCAAGAATAACCTATACGGAAGCGGTAAAAATCTGCCAGCAGGAGGGTTCAAGTATAGAATGGGGTGGAGATTTCGGGGCACCCGACGAGAGCATTGTATCATCAAAGTTCGACAGGCCAGTCATGATCGAGAAATATCCGGCCCAAGTTAAAGCCTTCTACATGAAACAAGACCCTGAAGATCCAAGGGTCGTTCTCTGTGACGACATGATAGCCCCGGAGGATGTTGGTGAAATAATTGGCGGCTCCCAGAGGGAAGACAATCTTGATGTTTTGCTCAAAAAGATCACGGACCACAATCTTCCGCGGGAGATGTTCGAATGGTATCTCGACCTCAGAAAATACGGTACTTTCCCACACTCCGGCTTTGGGCTCGGAATAGAGAGGGCGACCGCCTGGATTGCCGGTTCGCAACACATCAGGGAAGCATCCCCATTCCCAAGACTTCTTGACCACAATTATCCGTGAACACTTTTACCGACGAGCTCCGGAAGATCAGAAAAGGGGAACAGCCACGGCCCCTATACTGGATCTGTTGTTCCAATCCATATCTTGAGCGTGAGTTTCTGGAGCTCGTCGCTTCCTCTGTCGGTGGTGGGGCAATGTCAAAAGTTTCCGTCGACCTCACCGAGACCGAGATAAACGATTTCGTATTTACAATTACCTCCGGAAGCCTTCTTTCAGGCGGCAAGGTAATAATTGTTTCTGGCGCGTTAAAGATCAAAGGTGACGACGGAAAAAGAATCACTGATGCAATAACAAATGCAAATCCTGCCAATATCGTTATTTTCACCGAGCCAGACATACCAAAAACCACATCACTCGGAAAACATCTCGCCTCAAAAGCTATCCAGATAACAGAATCTGGCCTTACCGAGAAAATGCTCTCGGCATGGGTAAAAAAGAAGTTCCAGGAAAAAAACTGCCAGGTAGCAGATGACGCATCATCAATAATGGTTGAGCGCTCCATGGGTGACCTTGTTGCGCTTTCCGGGGAAATTGAAAAGATAGCTTCATGGCTTGGTGAAGGTGCCACAGCAACGCGCAAGGACATCGAGCAGCTAGTTCCTGAAAATCCAGAGATTATTGTCTTTCAGGTCTTTGACGCGCTCGGCGCAAAACAGACTTCAAAGGGAATAAAACTGCTCCACGGACTTGTCCGGAATGGCGAACCTGCCGAAAGGGTCATGGCGATGCTGTACAATCACTTCATGAGGGTGCTTGTGGCAAAGGAAATGTCGTCCCAGAGGGCAACAGAAAAACAGATCGCCGAAAGATTAAAGTGCCACCCGTTTGCCGCTAAAAAAGCCCTCGAATCGGCAATGCAATTCAAAAAAGATGAATTGGTTTCATATCTTTCAGCCATCGCCAGCGCAGATGTCGCCGCAAAGACGGGAATGGCAGATGCTCTTTCTGCAATCGAATCTGCGCTTTTTCAGCTTGCAGGAAACTAGCAACAAACCTCATTGACCAGACAATCGTATAAAACAGCGCGGCTCAGATAGTGGTAGTAAAATCATGTAAAATAAAAAAGGACCTTCCCTTTATCAGGGAAAGGCCCTCTAATTGACAATAGATTTTTGCTTAAGCCTGCTGCAAAGATTTGTTGAGCTTTGCCATAAGTCTGGATTTCTTTCTGGCAACGGCATTCTTGTGCATGATGCCATGGGATTCGAGTTTGTCTAGCGACTTAATGGCGACTTGTACGTTTGTTGTCGCTTCACCGGTCCCAATTGAAGCAATGGCTTTCTTTATGGCTGTCTTTGCGGCTGATTTCTGGGTCACGTTTCTTTCGTGCCTTTTGGCCGATTGCCTGACTGATTTCTGTTGTGCTTTATGTCTCAGCATGTATCCTCCAATATTTCAAAACCTTAGCGATTGTACAAAAGAGTTCTCACCTGTCAAGGGTTGACATGTCGTGGTTAGATAATATACTTGCCGTTTGCGTAACCAACAATACTCGGAGGATTAAGATGCCTGAACCAAAAAAGAAAGTAACACCCCGCAGAAGCAGACTTCGCAGGGCTCACCAAAAAATTGACGTTCCAGCACTGGTCGAGTGCAAAAATTGCGGAAAAATGACCCGTGCACACCATGTTTGCGCCTATTGCGGTTTCTACAATGGAGAGCTTGTTGTAGTACCAAAAGTGAAAAAAGTAAAAACTTCCAAGGAAGAGCAGGATTGATAAGGATATCACTTGATGCCATGGGGGGCGACCACGCCCCCAAGGAAATCATTTCTGGGGCAATACTTGCCCGCTCCTCCATGGAACTTGATATCACCCTTATTGGCGACAAAACGGCGATTGAGGAAGAACTTAAAATCCAAAAATCGCCTTTTATGTTTCCAGTAGTTCACACGACAGAAGTTGTCACCATGAATGACCATCCTTCAGAGGTCCTCAGGACCAAGAAGGATGCTTCAATTTTTGTAGCAACAAGACTGGTGGCCGAGGGCAGGTGCGACGCAATCGTATCTGCTGGCTCAACTGGAGCTCAATTGGCTGCCGCAATATTTATCCTTGGTCGCATAAAGGGTATAGAAAGACCGGGGGTTGCAACGCCAGTCCCGCAGATAAACGGCAAATTGGCAATGATGTGTGATGGTGGGGCTGTATCAGATTGCAAACCAAACAACCTTTTGGAATTTGCCCAAATGTCATCTGCTTACTGCCAGAATGTAATGGGGATAGACAATCCAAGGATAGCGCTTCTTAATATCGGCGAAGAGCCGGAAAAAGGCTCGGAACTTACACAGGCCACACACAAACTTTTGTTAAAATCAAACCTTAATTTTATTGGAAACATAGAGGGAAAAGACGTCCTTAAGGGGAACGCAGACGCAATTATAACAGATGGTTTTACTGGAAATGTAATACTCAAAGCGATAGAAGGTATCGCAAGCGACGTTATGGGTCTGGTAAAAAAAGCCGCCAAGACGTCCCTCAGCTCAAAAATGGGTGGGTTGCTTTTGCTACCGGCAATCGGAAACATTAGAAAAATGATGGATTATTCAGAGTATGGCGGGGCACCCCTTTTGGGTGTGAATGGCATATCAATAATTTGCCATGGCCGTTCGAATGGCAAGGCCATTTCCTCCGCAATTAGACAAGCAGTGAACTGTTGCAATGCTCAACTTATTTCAAAAATTTCGTCTCAGACAAGATAGTAGTCTAACAGCCCAGCAAAAAGCTCTTTTCAAGCGTCTTGGGCTCCAAAATAGCTATAAGCAAATCTTTCTGGAAGCCTTAACACACCCATCATATACAAGCGAGAACGATTCTCCCTCATATCAGAGACTGGAATACCTTGGAGACGCAATCCTGGGCGGTTATGTGGCCTATCGCTTGTATATGAGACACAGAGATTGGCAAGAAGACAAACTCACAAGAGCAAGGGCCTCAATAGTCTCACAACCAGCCCTCGCAAAATCAGCAAGAAAAATGGGGATCTCGCACTGCCTTCTTTTGGGGAAGGGTGAAAGAGCAAACGGAGGCTCTGAAAGAGACTCAATTCTCTGCGATTGTTTTGAGTCTATTGTGGCTGTTGTGTTTATTGCAAAAGGTTTTCAAAAAACATGTGATTTTCTTGATGTTTTGGGGATTATCTCTATGGCGACAGACAAGGAGGACCCAAAAAGCGAATTGCAATCGTTGTCTCAGAAAGAAGGTCTCGGGCTTCCACATTACCATATTGTTGGGAGCGATGGACCTGCCCACTGCATGAGATTTGAAGCAAAAGTCTCTGTTGGGGAAAATATCATAGCTACCGCCTGGGGAAATTCAAAACAGGAAGCTGAACAAAACGCTGCAATAGAAGCACTCAAAAAAATCGAAAAATAACAATCTTATCGCTTCAAAGCTCTCTGAATCAAATTAAAAAAGGCACCCCAAAGGGTGCCTTTTTTAATTACTTTAGTCTTTCCTGATTACGGTTCTACAAAACCAAATTTCCTCTTTGCCTGGTTAACTGGCTGTCCTGCCTCAGTGAGTTTCTTGATGTACTCGAATATTGTTTTCCTAAGGTAGATGCAAGAGGAATTAACATCAGTGGTAACATTCCTTAGAACTTCGTGGCCAAAACCTGGGAGTGTGTGATACTCTCTGGATGGCATGGCAATCGAATATGTCTTGGAAGTATCAACCGGGAATTTCTCATCATTCTTGATGATGTAGGCTTCTGAGACACGATTGCCTGGATCTTTCGACCTTGTGAAGACAAATGAAAGACCCCAGAGCTGGAGAACGCCTCTTTCACCAGAGACCGATGATTCACAAATTTCTTTTATCTTGGTGCCAGAAATTTTGCCTTTCACCCAAGTATCATCAATAGGCAGAATTTGGTAAACGTCTTTGACTGTTATGCTTCCTGGTGCGATGCCTTTCTTGGTATGGTCTGACGGGAAAACGATTATATCGACGCCAAGTTTGTCTGAAGCATATTCAGTAATGAAATCGCCGAGAAGCGATTCGTTGGAATCATTGAAATCGAAACCGGTTTCAGTTCTTCCGATAACACGGTCAACATCGGCTTTCATTGCTGACTTCTGTCCTTCAACGAAGGTCTTGACAGTGTTTGCAAATGTTGCTGCAGCTGGCTTGATCTCGTTATCAAGAAGATCACTATATGTGTAATTGAGGGATGAGTCGATTGCATCAATGGAGCGGTTCTTTGCATCAAATCTGACTTTTGCAAAACCAAGCGATGAACCACCGATTCCAGGAGAGATTACCCATATTCCGGAATTTGTTGGTGCAACAAAGCTCATTGGCGCACCAGAGATAAACATGATGTTTGCGCCTGAGAGTTGACCTGCAAGCTGGGCTGCTGGACCCTTAAAACCATCTTTTGCGCTCTTTCCAAGTTCGATATATCCAGAAGCAGAGGCTATTACAACAACAATTTCTGCACCCTGTGATTTGAGGGCCTTGATTTCAGCGTTAACTGACTGTGCGATCTGATTAATCTTGATCCCTGCAAGGTCGCCGTCACAGATGTATGTATTTGTATCCGGGTCAACTGCTCCAACAATACCAACCTTAATCCCAGAAACATTCTTGAGAACGGATTTTTTTGCTCCATCAATTCCCTCGGCATTGGCTGCGAGAACTGCGATATTCTGCGGAATTTCTTTGGCTCTTGTCTTGATGGTCTCTCCACCAAGATAGAAGTCCCTGATTCCAAACGTCATTGCATCATAACCAAGTGCATTCATGAAACCGGTTGCCATCTTGCCACCAGCAAGTTCTGCCCATGCCGTGCCAGAAATCATTCCACCGGCATCAAGAAGTACATTCTTGTCATACAGCGCACGAATGTTGCCTACTGTGTATGCAAGGCCATTCCAACCTCCGATCTTGCGATCATTGGTCGGATCAACTCTTGTAGAATCAATTTCGGTTCTGACATCAGATGTTGCCATTACTGCAACCATCGGGAAACGGGCCTTTGCCATAATTGTGGCTACTTCGCCCCTCTTGATGTTGGCTTTTGGATTGACATAGAGTTTGCCATCTTTTGCTATTCCACCAACGATGCCAACTTTTGTTCCATAAGCAATATACTTTTTTGCCCATGGGGAACATGTGGAAGCATCAGCAAAATTGGCCTCAAACTGTGCCATATCAGCCGGAGAAATCGCTTCGGCTTGTGCCTTGGCGCCAACAGAGAATATTATGTTTGTAAAGACTTCTTCACGAGTAACGTTTGCATTGAGCCCGAAGGTATTGCCCATCCAGCTCCACATTCCAACTTTGACTCCGCCTTCGATAAAACCATAGGCCCAGTGTGATTTTGGAACGTCTTTGAACTTGCCCTTTGCTGGTGATGATGGTGAAAGATCGTAGATCGAAAGAAGTATCTTTGAGGCTTCGGCTCTTGTCATATTGGCATCTGGATTGTATCTACCATATTTGTCGCCTGATACAATCTTTTTGCTGATGAGGATATCAATGTATTCATTGGCCCAGTGATCAACATAATCTGGTACGACAAACCAGTTCCTGGTGGTATTGCAGCTGAGCTGACCACTTTTCTCCTTAATATAATTCTGGATTGCATCAAGGAGCTTCTTTCTGGTTGGTTCAAATTTTGCTTCAAACTTGTATCCACCCTGGCCAAGTGCGATGTAGCTGTTGGTAGCAACAGTGTAGGTCTTCTTTGGGTCTATTGGTGAATTGCCAATCATCATATATCCAACACGATCGGTGACCCCAGGCCTAATGTCGAGGTAATAGTTGAAACCTTTCCCAATGATGAAATTGGTGTCGGCTTCTGTGTGATAAAGTGTTGCTGCATGGGAAAGCGCATTCTCAAGCTGCTGCCCAGTAAGCGTCATTTTGTATATCTTGCTGTCTTTGGGGAAGAGGTTAAACAGTTCTCCAAAAGTAAACGAACCCTTTTTTATTGTTGCAGTTGTTGACCAGATATCAGTGATTGCAAATTGCGCATCAGTCTCTTTCATCATGACATTGCAGGCAAGCTCAGCAATCGGGTTGTCTGTTCTTCTTGCATTTGTTGACGAGATCTCACATTTTGACTCGCCTATCCTGACATCAAACTTTGTCTTAAGGAGTGAATCCTGCGGCCTAAACTTGTCCATGATGTCCTTGTCCGGGTTAACAGACTGGTCAAGAACCATGAAACGGGACTTCATGTCTCTTCTGCCATTGACCTTGCGGAAAACAAATGGTTTGACCGGGCAGGTGCATTTTTCAAAAACGAAATCCATACGACCCATGGTTACGCCATCTTCCGGGAGCTGACAAACCAGGGTTTCGTGAATCTTTCCAGATGGTTCCGGAACCGTAAAAATTTCCTGCTGTATTGACTGGCCAGGAGCTGAAGAACAAATGAAATCAACGTGGGTTACTTCCTGGATCATTTTGTAAAGTTCATTTTCTTTCCAGGTGCCATCAGCATTCTTCTGGAGGCCAAGATCTGTCATTACAACAATAAAGTCAGCCTTTTCACCAGTTTCTTTGAGTGACTCTGCATGCTCTCTTGCCTTCTC
>JAGOOK010000006.1 GCA_017992555.1 Caldisericia bacterium
TGGAAAGACAGCGTTGCCTTCCTCCGGAGAGACAATAAAAGATGTACCAGATTTACCTTCCCCCTCCGGGGGGCTATTAGCGCCAGGAAAAGGTGCAGCAGATTTACCTTCCCCCTCTGGGGGAAGGTGCCGCAAGGCGGCGGATGAGGGGGTTTTGAAGTCTTATGGTGCGGCCTCGAAACAACCACCTCACCCCGACCCTCTCCTGAAAGGAGAGGGGGTGTTGGCCGCGTCGGGAGGGCAGAGGGAGCTAGAGGACGGATGCGGTTTTGATGCGGTGATCGGGAACCCACCATACATAGGTTTTCATGGTTTCAGTGAAGAAAAAAACTATTTCTCGCAAAAGTATATCGCAGCTAAAGGTAAGTATGATGTTTATCTATTATTTATTGAGCAGGGATTAAGGTTACAAAAAGGAAATGGTTTGTTTGTTTTATTTGTCCAACTAACTTTACTAAGAGAGAGCATGGTAAATCCTTAAGAGGATGGTTATTAAAATATTTTACAATTATCGAAATAATTGATTTTGAGGACAAACAAATATTTAAAAGAGCAACAAATTATACAGGCATATTCATAGTTTTGAATAAGAAGACTAACCTAGAACATTGTATATCTTATAAGAATAACATTACTCAAGAAAATAACTACTTAATACCACAATCAAGTTTAGATATAAATACATGGATTTTTAGAGAAGAATTGTCAAATCCGATAACTGAGAAAATAAAGCATAATACAATTACTCTTTCAGAAATTTGCAGTGGCATTTCAGAAGGAATTGTGAGCGGAAAGAATGATGTATTTGTTATAGCAGTCGACTTAAAAGAATTATTAAAATTTGAATCAACTATCTGGAGGAAGTGTATCAGAGGAAAAGAAATCCAAAGATACTCCTTGGATGCTATTAATGAGGTTATTTTCTATCCATATAAATATAGCGATAATAAAACGATTGCTTTATCAGAATATGAATTGTCATCATACGAATTTACATACAAATATCTTAAAAAAAGTCAAAATGCTTTAGGTGGAAGAGAATATTTTAATAAATCTGGGAAAGCTTGGTTTGAACTTTGGTGTCAGAGGGACATTAAAAATCATGAAACTATAAAAATCGTGGTACCAGAGCTTGCTGATAAGAATAGATTCTGTATTGCAGATAACTCAATATTTTACGGGGATTCTGTTTGCGGGATCGTATTAAAAAATGATATTAAGATTGGCATATTGTATCTCCTAGGACTTTTAAATTCAAAATTAATAGAGTTCTATTATAAAAAAACAACGGTTCCTAAAGCTGGTGGTTACTATATATACAAAACAATGTTTTTAAAAAACATACCCATCCGCACAATCGACTGGAACAACAAAAAAGATGTTGAACACCACGACAAAATGGTAAAGCTGGTCGAGCAGATGCTTGACCTGAACAAAAAACTCCGCGCCTCCTCGACCCCGGACGAAAAGGCCCACCTGGAGCGCGCGATAGGCGCCACAGACCGCCAGATTGACCAACTTGTCTATGAATTGTACGACCTGACCCCGGAGGAAATCGCAATCATCGAGGAACAGTCAAAATAGGGGAGGACTTACTTGCCCTTCCCTGAAGCTGGAGTTTCTGTGAGCGTCTCACCGTCGGTGCGCAAGACCATGCCGGGGGCAAGCAGTGTTCCCTGGGTCGCAGGTTTTGCGTCCTTGTTTGCAACAACAAACACTTTTTCCGGAGACAGGGCCTTCATGAAGCCCTCGGTCATGCTTCCCTCCGGCGCGCCATTGGTTGCGATGACTGCCGAGACTTTTTTGAGTTTTCCTCTTTGGATGAGCTTGTTTTCTGCCGTGCCGTCAATCTGGCCGGTCAGAAGGAATGAGACCTTGCCTTTTGTGACAAGCACTACCGATGTTTTGTCCTGCACCCTTCCGCCTGCAAAATCGTCCTGCATTGGATAGAGAATATCAAAAGAAACACCGTTCAGATACCAGATCGACCCTGCGGCCAGAAGCTCAATCATGGATTTGCCCATGACAGCCCTTTCGAGCCTGATAAAGTTTTCATCGCCGATTAGCCGCTCGATGTTGCCAATCTGGATTTCACCAGCAAGGCCCATTGCGCCCATGTAGCCTGCCGGGTCGGAGGATGGCTGGATGAGGTAGTCGATGTATTTGATGCCTTTGCTTTTGAGGACCTTTGCGAGGTTTTTGCCCTCCTGCTCCGGCCCTGCTCCGTACAACACGACAAACGTATCGTCCTTTATCAGGATTGGGTTTCCCTTTACAGGGAGCACTTCTATCGTCAGCTCTGACTGGATTTCCGGCATGCCCTTTCCAGGGGCGAATGTGTCGTCCCTGGTTGCTGGCGAAGTGTCGGTTACCGGTTTTTCTGCTGGTTTTGACCATTCACCTTTTTTAGGTGTGGCACTTCCGCAACCAGCCAGGACGATGGCAACAGAAACAAGCACAAGAACAAGTGTTTTTTTCATTTTGTTACAGCAACTTTTCTGCAAGCTTTGGCGCCAGCTCGTTTGTGTTTTCCCAGGTAATTTCCGGGAGTTCCTTGCCGAAATGGCCGTAGTTTGTTGTGAGCCTGTAAATCGGACGTCTTAGGTTGAGCTTTTCGATGATGGCTTTTGGGCGGAGATCAACAAGATCTGTAACAGCCTTGGCTATCGTCTCATCGCTGACTTTGCCAGTGCCGAAGGTGCGGATTGCAAAATGGGTCGGCTCTGCCCTGCCAATGACGTATGATATCTCGGCCTGGCAAACATCGGCCAGTCCTGCGGCAACAACATTTTTTGCAACAAAGCGGATCATGTAGGAAGCGGAGCGGTCAACTTTTGTTGGGTCTTTGCCGGAGAAGGCGCCACCACCATGCGGACACGCGCCACCATAGGTGTCCACTATTATCTTGCGGCCGGTTATGCCAGTATCAGAAACTGGGCCACCAACCACAAATTTCCCTGTCTGGTTGATGTAGAATTTTGTCTTCTCGTCAATCAGATTGGAGGGGATAGTTGGAACGACAACAGCTTTGATTATCTGTTTGCGTGCAGACTCGGTTATGATGTTGGGATTTGCAGGGTCGAGGATCTCGGTTGTGTGCTGTGCACCGACAACGATGGAATCAATCCTTTTTGCAACGCCGTCAATGTATTCCACAACGACTTGTGTTTTGCCATCCGGACCAAGCCAGGGGAGCACTTTTTCCTTGCGCACCTGGGCGAGGCGTTTTGCAAGCAGGTGTGCATAGTGGATGGGCATTGGCATCAGCTCCGGGGTTTCGTTGCAGGCGTATCCGTACATCATGCCCTGGTCGCCAGCCCCGCCTGTATCAACGCCCTGTGCTATGTCGGGGGACTGCTTTCCGATTGCGTTGAGGACACCAACCGTGTTGTATGTGAAACCTGTCCAGTCTTCGGTGTAGCCAATGTCTTTTACAACGTCCCTAACCAGATGTGAAAGGTCCACGTAGGTTTTTGTTGTGATCTCGCCGCCGACAATGACCATCCCCAGTGTAACGAAGGTTTCGCAGGCAACGCGACCCATTGGGTCATCTTTAAGGATTGAATCCAGAACGGCGTCGCTGATCTGGTCGGCGACCTTGTCCGGGTGCCCCTCGCAAACAGATTCTGATGCAACAAATCTTTTTTCCATCTCATCCCCCTTTATTACAAATTGACTGCAATTTATAGCATAAACGGTCAGGGTGTCAATCTAGTTAAGAACAGCCTGCCAAGGAAAAGATTGCGGTCTTGGGGTGGCTTGTAATAATCATTTTCAAAAACAAGCGCCACCTCGCAGTCGCCGGAAGGTGCGACCATTTCCAGCCTGTAAAGCTGTTCTGCAGTAGATTTCACCTCTATTGACCCAATTTTAACCCCAGAAAGTAAAATCGAAAGCTTTGCGTTCTCATTGCCAGCTTTTTGCTGGTAAAGCGCAAGATTGAGCTGGAATTTTGCCCCAGGCTCCAGCTTTGTCTGGAATTTTGCCTTGCCATTGGTCAGGAAGGCAATTTTTTCCTGGCTGTATCTGGCGCCACCCTCAAGCTTTAATGATGACAGTGGTATTTCAATACGGTCAGCATTAAAAGTTTTTTTGCATCCAAGATTTTGGAGTAGGAGCGACAGTGGCATGTTGAAGGGGCCTTTGTCCCAGTCGGTCATGTTGACGAAGACCGTTTGTGGGTACAGGCCCTCAACCTTGCAGAAATAGCCTTTTACACCCCATGTCAGCTTTGCGTTCTTAGGGATTGTGAATTTTTCTATTGTGGTTTTTCCAAGTGGAGCAAAGTTTTTTCCTCGCCTATCATACACAAACCCCGTTGCCTCGATGAATGAAAACCTTGTCACGCTGTCAAGCTCCTTCATGTCCTGAAGGTCGACTGCCGGCTCCGGTTTTGCCTGAACTACTTTTATGTCCAAACCGTCCTGTTTTGGAAGGAACGCAGGCCCTTTTCTGTCAAACAGAATCGTTTTTATGGTACCGAGTTTTTCAATGTCCTTCAGCGTGATGGTATCAGCTTCACCAACGTACAGGACGCCATTTGCAATATTGTTTTTTGTGGTTATGAATCCAAGCGAAGATAGATAAGATGATGATTTGTCCGAAAGCGCAACAAGCTGGGCCTGCAAGGATTGCCTATCTTCTGACAGGTAGCTGAGCATGGAACAGAGAATTTCGTGGCACCTTGGCTCAGTTGATATTTTTGTTGCCAATTCGATGCATGTCACAAAGCCCTTCTGCTCCACTTCGAACCCGACACACACGAGGCCATTTCCTGTTCCTGCGCTGGCAAATGGAACGCATGGCGCATCGCTGTACGGCCTTAATGCGCCCGATGCGATTATGTTGTCGCCTGCAAAATACTTTATTAGCGAATCCTTTTTGAAAGGACCAATGTCTTTTGAGAATGACACATGTGTAAACCTGAAAGACTGGGTTTTGCCCCTTTCAATTTCACGCTCTGCAGAAACAATCGAGCAATAGGGGATGGAACCCTCTGGCTGTGGACCAAGGATGATATATTTGATGCCCTTTTTCTCGAGGGCCTGAATTATGTTGTTGCTTCCATCAAATGTTTGTTTTTTCAGGAAATCTGGGGCAATGATAGCGATGCTGTCTGTGATCTCTTCCACAGTTTGCGTCTTCTTGTGGAACAGCCTGGCATTTGACAGGTCCTTTGAGAGTTGATCACTCCCACCGAGAAGGGTAAATTTTGCTGGCTGTTTTGATGGCATCGAATATGAGTGTATCTGGTGTTCTTCCTCATGCACAGGGATATTTCCGTCGAAAAGCGCCATTTTTAGGGGAACGTCCTCCCATGAGCCCTGTTTGCCAAAAACCAATCCACCAGGCAGTTCAAGTGTTATTGCGATCGTCTTTGTTTCATCAGGCCCAAGTCTAAATGAAAGCTCGCCCGATTTTGAGGAGTCGACACCTTTCCCGAAGCTCCAGGCCAGCTTGAGGTTTTTTGGCTGTTCTGACCAGTTCTGGATGGTCACTGTCCTGAAGATTTTTGATCCTGCGTAGTGCCAGTCGTCTTTTTGCCTTACAAAAAACCTCACCGGTTTGTAGTAGTTGCTGACAACACTTTGCAATTCGGTCAGCTGGCTCGCAGAAATTGTTTTTTCATTCTCATCTTCAAAAGGATTCCAGGGACAGAATGCTGATATCTCCAGCTCCCTGAATGCCTGGATGTAATCGGCAAACAGCTCCTTTTTTGATTCGTAATAGCCCTTTTTCAGGTCCTGGTATGTGTAGTCACCGCCCGTCACCGCATACTCATGGAACGGGCCAGGCATCCACAGACATTCCCCGATGTACATTGGCTTTGATCTGTCCCATTTTATTTCCTTGGCTGGATAGATGTCAGCAAAGAATGACCCATCCAGGAAATAGGCGTCATTCGGGTAGGTGAAATGTGAGGAGGGTTCCCAGGGGTAATGCAAGTTGATTGCGTCTGCACTGCCATTTGGGTCATAATCACCCTCGAACATGACCAGTCTGCCGGAGGATTCTCTGATGTATTTGCCAAGCTTTTGCAGGTTTTCCTGTATATTTTTCCTTTTTGCGCCGCCTGTCAGCATCAGCTCGTTTTCTGCGGAGGCAAGCACAAATGAAGGGTGATTGTAGTCTCTTTTGATGTGGTCGTCCCACTGCCTGTAGAGGTTCTTCCAGAATACATCGTTTTCAAGCGCATAGGCACCGCCAAAGGTCCATGCGGCCGATTCGTCAACTATCATGATTCCCTGGGCATCAGCCTCTTCAAGGAAGACTTCCGGATAAGGATTGGCATGCAATCTCAGGATGTTGGAATTGAATGCCTTGGCTTCCTGGATGACCTGCTTTGCAGTTTCTTCCATGTCAATATCGGCCCATCGCTGGCTGAACAGGTGCCTTGAAGTTGCCCTCAAGTGGATCTTCTTGCCATTCAGGAAGAAATTTCCACCCTGGACCCAGAACTCCCTGAAACCAAAGCGCGTTTTGTCTTTGTGGATCTCCTTGCCATTTTGCGAAAGGACAGAGACGAGGAAATACAGGTTTGGGTTTTCCGGGCTCCAAAGTTTCGGATTGTTCCAGCTTACTTTGAATTCCTGAAGTGGGATTTCTTTGCCTGTATCAACATTTTTGTTGCCGAGTGCAAACAATTTTGCGCCCTGGATGTCTTCTACCCACAATGAGAGGGAAAGGCCTTTTTTGCCTTCTGTCAGGCCACCAAGCATTACCCTAGCCTTCAAGGTTTTTTGTCTCACAGATGTGTCAATCAATACTTTTTCGACAAAGACAGAAGGCAATTTTTTGATTGAGGAAGGAAGCCACATTCCTCCGATCATGAAGGCTGAGCCAATCGGGAGCGTGACCGAGTTTTCTTTCATTGCCCTTGGATCTTTGGCGCCAATTTCTGGCACGACACCAAGAATTCCCTGTGCTCCAAGCACAAGCTCGTTTTTCCCTTTTTTCAGTAGGCCGGTGATGTCAAATTCAAACGGCAGGTACCCGCCAAGGTGTGATCCGGCCTCTTTGGAATTCACCCACAGCTTGCAAAAGAAATTGACTGCACCGAATTTTATTCTGATTGTTCCTGTACCATCCCAGTCAAACTTTCCCCTGTAGTAGGATGTTATGGCAGTGTTTGTGGTGTGTGGGAAGAAAAGTGGCTTGAATCCTTTTTTGGGAACATTTTTTAGCGACAACTCTTTCTGGGTCGATGCCGCCCACTCATAAAAAATCGAGTCTTTTTTTGGTTCGGCATTCCTGGCTGTGCCATGGGAAAACTGGAGCACCATTGCAAGACACAAAATAAGGGTCACAAATTTGTTCATTGAAGCGCCCCTTTCATTTGGTTATTCAGGATATAATACGCCATCTGAAAGGGATTGGTCGCATCCTAGAAAGATTCCAGAAATGTTTTTACAATCTCTGGGTCAAAAGCCCTCCCTGCCTGGCGCGAGAGCCACACCCTTTCACTTTCTACGAGAACAAAATCCTTCAGGTCCATTGAATGCTGGGCAATCCTTGAAGAAAGGGCTTGCACAAAGACAAGTATTCTTGAAAGTTTTGGTATCTCCTCACCTTTTAGCCCCATGGGGTAGCCATAGCCATCCCATCTTTCGTGGTGGGTGCGGATGACAGAAACGCATTCCGAGAGTGATTTTACCGATTGAACAAGCTCTGCTGATTTGATTGGGTGTTCCATTATTGCTCTCATTGTTTGGGGCCCGGAGACGGTTGTTCCTTTCACAAGGTATTCTTCAAGCGCCCTGTGGTCCATGTAAATGAGCGATATATCAACAAGCATCAAGGATTTCTCAAGGACCTTTTTTTCATTTTCATCCAGACACAATGCCCCTGAAAGTATGGAAAAGATTTTTTCGGCGTTCTCCAGTGTGGAGTGCGCCTGTGGATTTGATGATTTTATCATCGTAGACATGGAAAATAAGGCCGAGGCGTATGCTTCTTGCATGCATGCCTCCAAAAAATCTCTTCTGAGTGCTTCTTTTGTGGCAAGTTCAGCGATTTTATGCAATTTTTCAGTTTCCTGCGGTGATGGTGCAGTGGTCTCAACCACTGTCGCAAACGCTGTTCCCCTGTCATCTTTGTGGTGCCTGATCGAGAGCACCTTCCCATCTGCAGAAGAAAAATCTTTGTCCACGAGAGGTTTTAATTTGGCAAGAATTTCTTTTGATGGAACATCGTTGGATATCCAGCCATCCTCCTGCTTTGACGAGAAAAATACCCTGTTCATGGAAATGCCAAGGAGTTTTGTGTCTTCTGGCAGGAGCATATTATAAATGGCAGTATTCAGCGAGCCAACTTTCTCTGCCTCAAGGAATATCTCTTTGTAGTTTTCGAGGTTTTTGATGACGAGGATGCCCAGTTCATTGTTCTTTTCCTGGAACCTCGAAGAGAGGTTTGCGTAATCAATCAACAGTGATACTTCATAGGTAGCATTCGAGAGCAAGATTGATTCGGCCCTATTGTAGGGCAGGTCTGGCCTTACAAAAATAAACGCACCCTTGAGCCTTTTTTCTTTTCTCCATGGGATGACAAGCATGTGGTGTTCAGTCCCAAGAAGCATGAATTTATCGGCGGCCCTTTGGCCGCGTGCCAGTTTTTCTTCAATGTCTGGCAGTGAATTTTTGAAATGTTCCAAAAAGGGGTTGATGTTTTCAAAATTGGGCGAATGCGATGCAATAATTATTGTTCCTCTTCCCCTTCCGAGTTTTGCCGCTATTCCGCATGACGAGCCAGTTGATTTTGTCAGCCTGGTAAGGATTTTCTGGAACTGTTTTTCGCCGCATGTGTCCTCAATCTGGCTGTTCCAGTCATAAAATATTGATAGTTGTTCCCAGGCCGAGGCGAGCTCCCGGATGATGTTTTCTTCGTCGTTCATTGGACGCCACTTGAGAGGATATTTTTAAGTATTGTCACAAGCCCTGTTGGGGAAAAGGGTTTCGTAACATATTCTAGCGCACCGAGCCTGAAGGCCTTGTCCTTGTCCTCATCCTGTCCCCTGCAGGTGAGCACTATAACAGGGAGCTTGTTGAGGCAAGGTTCCCCCTTCAGTCTGGAGAGCAACTCGAAACCGGATATTGTTGGCAGCATGAGGTCCAGCAATACCAAATCTGGAGGGTTTTCTTTTATTTTCTCAAGCGCCTCCCCGCCATCAAAGATTGCCCTCACTTGGAAACCGGCGCTTTCGAGCACATAGGTAATAAGTTTTGAGATTGCGATTTCATCTTCGACAACAGCAATGCTCTTTTTTGGCTCCATCTGTCTAGATGATAGTTTTTTGCTGTCTGTAAGTCAAATCGTTTGATGTATGCAAAACGCTTTATTTGTTGTTTGAAATGGCAGTTGGGTTTTTAAGATAATTTTTGTTGGGTACTTGATTGGTGAGGATTTCTTGATAATGAGTTTACAAAAAATCCCCACAGCCATTGTCTGCTTGTTGAAACAGCTGTGGGGATGGTTATTCATAGCTACTTTCTGTTCCAGGGCCTCAATGGATGCTTGGCCAGCACATAGGAGGCAAGTGGAATGGATTTTCCGGTCTTCTCGTCAAAGAGTGGCGTTCCGCCCATGTACATCATGTCTCCAGGGTCGCCATACTGGTTTAGCCCCTGCTCTTGCGCCCACTGCCTGAAAAGCGTTTCCTCTCCAGGAGCAAATTCCGTGAGCCATGCTGGATCAATATCATTCCACGGCCTGTCGCGATGGTTGGAGCGGATATACTCGTACCTTTCCCTTGCCTCACCCTTTGCCTCGTCAAACAGAGGGGAGCCGCCTGGGTACACCATGTCTTTTGGATCGCCAACGTAGTTGAGCCCCTTGTGGGCAATCCAGGCCTCAATCCTTGGCTTCTCTTCCTCAAGCGTCGGTCCCACTGATTTGTCTCCAAAAATCCATACTGCCACCAAGATGCCTGCAATTAGCATTAGAGCGGCCACCACAATGGCTACCGGAACTGGTCTTCTTGTCATTTGCGCCTCCTTGAATACCAAACAGGCCAGATACCCCTGTTGTTCAATATGATATTTAATCCCCTTTGCCTTATTTGGCAATTCTGTTATAAGGAAAGTGTGAAGAAAGTAGCTGTAATATTTGGCCCGACTGCAAGCGGGAAGACAGACCTTGCCGTAAGACTGGCAAAAGAGTTTGGAGGAGAGGTTGTTTCTTGTGATTCACAACAGATATATCGCGAGCTTTTCATTGGTACTGCCAGGCCGACAGAAAATGAGATGGACGGAATTGTCCATCATCTCCTGGGGCATGTCAGCGTAAGGGAAAAATACAATGTTGCCAAATACCTTGATGATGTGAGCATTGCAATAAATGGGGTTCTCTCCAGAGGAAAGCTACCGATAGTTTGCGGTGGCTCTTACATGTGGCTAATGATGATGATTGATGGTATCTCGAAGACCCCGGAGGGTGACTCGGATCTGCGCAGAAAACTTGAAAATGAAGCCAAAGAGAACGGATTGGAGGCCCTCTACGTCAGACTCCAGGCGGTTGACCCGGCCTCAGCGTCAAAGATAAAACCGACTGATTTGAAAAGGATTGTAAGGGCACTGGAGATTTACGAGCTTTCCGGAAAGACCCAGTCGGAGCTTTTTTCCGAGAGAGAGCCGTTGCCCTATGATTTCATCAAGATTGCCATCACGAGGCCAAGGGAAGAGCTCTACGAGAGGATAAACAGGCGCACCGATGAAATGGTCAGCGCCGGCCTGCTTGACGAGATAAAAGCAGTAATTAAAAATGGCCTTGAAGCTGATGTCCTCAGGGTGATGTCCCATGGGTACCCTTTCCTGATCGATTACTTTCATGGCAGGGCAACGCTTGAAAAGGCGCTCTCGGACATGAAGCTCGTGACCAGGCACTATGCAAAGAGGCAGATGACTTTCATCAGGTCAAGGCAGGATTTTAATGTGTTTGATGCAAGAGATTTTGATGGAATTTGTTCTTTTGTCCACGCAAAGCTTCTTGACAAATGACAGCGACTGGAGACATTTAACAGGACAAAAAAGGAGGACACAAAATGGACCCTACAAGGAACGAACGCCACCAGGCTATAGAAAGGATCGAGGCCGAGAGAAATTCGAAAGTCATATCCTACATTCTCCATCCGGAGGGCGCCTCGATTGCTGATGATGTCGTCCCTCCGCTCTACCACCAGCTCATGACAATGGGCAGAACAGACAGGCTCGATGTAATACTAGCATCCAGGGGAGGTTCACCAGAGAGCGCCTGGAGGATTCTGACTCTTTTGAGAGAATTTACGGACCATCTATCGGTCATTGTCGGTTTCAAGGCCTTCAGCGCAGCGGCATTCATTGCCCTTGGTGCCGACGAAATTGTCATGTCGCCACTCTCCGAACTTGGCCCCGTGCACATACAGACAGCAAGCCCGCTTGCGCCGATCGGTGCTGACGGGAACCCGGCATGGGTCAGCCCTTATGACATCATGACTTACGTCGAGTACGCAAAAACAAATGGCGCCAACCCGGAGATGATATTTGGCGATATTGACCTTCACCCGCTTGTTCTTGGTTCTGCAATGAGGGCGTACAATCTCGCCAAAATGGTCGCCACAAAGTGCCTTGGCCTTTCTGGCAAAACCAGGGGGCAGAGCGAGATGGACAGAATAGTCGACGCATTTATTGGTGGTACGCACTCCAGCAGCATGCCATTTACAAGGTACGATTGCCTTGAGGAGCTGAAACTGCCTGTGACCTATGCCTCGCCACAGCTTGAGGCCAGCATTGGCATGCTGGTTTCAGTTTACAACCAGAGCGTGTCATACAGCTCGGAACCGGAGACCGACCCGGTTTCAAAAAGGGAATACAGGACAATAACTCCAGCAATCCTTGAGAGCCTTGGTCTGACCCAGGTCTACAAGAGAAGGATCGAAAGGATTGTCACACCAGAAGGCAACGTCACCGAGGTGCCTGGCTGGGGTGGATGGATGAACGAAACCGTCCAGGAGGCGATGTAGAAAGTTTCGCTTCCGATAAATAAAAAAGCCCGGGTTTCCCCGGGCTTTTTTATATGGAGAGAGCGTTTATTTGTATTTTATGGTAAATTTGACCACCTTTATCGTGCCACAATCTGCCTTTATTGTTATTTCGAACATCCTTTCCTTCTCATCATGCTGTTTACCAGGCATTGTTATTGTGACCTTCACCTTTTTCTCGTGGCCATTTGGAACTTCCAGCCTGTCAGGGCTGAACTTTATTGCAGAGGAGCCTGAGGAAGCAGAAAACTTCATGTTCTTGCCTGTTTTGTTCTTGATGAGCAGGTTGAAGGATTCTCTCTGACCGGCCTTTAGTGGTGTATTTGCCGGGTTCTTCTCCCATCTTACCTCAAATTCACAGTTGTTTACCGGTGGCGTTTTGTAGAAGATCCTGAAGGAAATCTGGGCCTTCTGTCCGCATGAGGCAACAAGCACAAACGAGAACTTTGTGGAAGGTTCTTTGCCGACTGGCGGCTGTTTTACTGTCACCTTCAGAACAAACTTTGCGCCTGGCTCCAGCTCAAACTCTCTTACTGAAAACTTGAGAAATTCACCGGAATATTCAACCTTGATTGTGGTTTTTTGAGTGCCCTTGTTTGTGACTTCGAGCGGGAACTCAGCCTCCTGGCCAGGATCAAGCTTTACGGATTCCGGGGACTTTTGCCATCTGAAGGTAAACTTGCATGATGGCTGTTCTGTTGCCTTAAAGAACACCCTGAATACGATTTCTTTTCGCCCACCACAATCAGTTGCAATCACAAAGGCCCATTTTGAGAAAATCTCCTGGCCTTTTGCAGTCTGTTTTACTATTACTTTCAGGACAAACTTTTGCCCGGCCTCGACAGAGAATTCGTTTACCGAGAAACGGAGCCCTTCGGTTTTTGGAGTCATCTTGAAGGTTATTTTGGAAGTTCCAAGATTTACAACCACAAGATTGTATTCACCCTCTTGCCCTGGATCGAGCTTGCCTGATGTTGGATCCTTCTCCCACTTGACGCTATACCTGCACTCCTGGGTGATCTTGTATCTTGTTATAAACTTGAATTCCAGCTGTTTCCCATATTGGGAGACAAGCTTTATCATCCAGTGGACTTCATTGGAAATTCCAGATTTTGGTGGTTGTTTGATTTTGACTGTCAGCTTAAAAGTGCCCTTTGGTGCGACCTCGAATTCAGCATTTCCTAGTTCCAGTCCGGTATTCTCAGAAGAGGCCTTTATCTTGAGCTCCTCCATGCCGCAATTGTTTGTGACCAGCAAAGTAAAAGTCTCTTCCTGGCCAGCTTCCATTCCTACCGTTGCGGGCTCTTTTTCAAACCTTGCCGTAAAGTTGCATTTTTCTTCTTTTCCACCACCACCCTTGTCGCCCTCTTTTGCAAACAAAACAGGTGAGAAAGCAAACAATGGGACTGCCATGAGGATGGTCAATAAAATCGCCAACAGTTTCTTCATTTGAAACCTCCTTGGTCTTTTCTGAAATCTAATACGGTGCATGTATTTAAAAAGTTTACACTTTAATAAAACTCTCTCTTGAAAACAGAAAATTAAATATTATATCGAAATCCGATAATGGAAGACGATATATGTTTTGAAGGAAACTTCACCAAGGATTTTTTTCTTGGGTTCATCAAATTGCATATACTGCACCATTCAACGAAAGGTCCGGTATATGGGCTCTGGTTTATCGAGGAGCTTTCGCACCATGGCTACAAGATAAGCCCTGGGACGCTTTATCCTATCCTCCACCAGCTTGAAAAGAGTGGTTATCTTGAGTCATTTAAGAAAAGAGTTGCTGGAAGGCTCAGGATCTACTATGAAGCTACACAAAATGGGAAGAAAGCTCTGGATGAGGCAAGGGAGAAAATCAGGCACCTTATAAAGGAGGTTTTGTATGACAGGGATTGATCTTGGATTGACTTCTGCAAAGGCGAGGGAACTTCTTTCAAAATTTGGCCCAAACAGGATATTTAAACCGTATACGGTGAGCCTTATGGGCATCTTTATTGAGGAAGTCACGGAGCCAATGATCCTCTTGCTCCTCGTTGTCGGTATCATCTACAGTTTTCTGGGTGAGCTTGGCGATTCGATAACGATATTCTCGATCATAATCCTTCTCACGCTTGCCGAGGTGTTCAACGAATACAGGGCCAAAAAGGCCGTCGCAAGTCTTAGTGAGATCGCCTCTCCGAAGAGCAAAGTGATAAGGGACGGCAATGTCACAGAGGTTGACTCGCTTGAGGTAGTGCCTGGCGATGTTCTTGCCCTCTCCCAGGGAACAAAAATTGCTGCTGATGCAAAAATAATCAGGTCGGTTGGGCTCCAGCTGGACGAATCGGCACTCACCGGCGAGTCGTTCCCGCAAGACAGGGACGCTGGTGAGGCCATATTTGCCGGGACCGCCGTTGTTTTTGGTGAGGGTGAGGCAACAGTTGAAAAAACCGGTGCAAGCACAAGGCTTGGTGAGATAGCTGCAAAAACAAAGGCTCTAAAGCCACCAAAAACCGCCCTCCAACGCGCAATGAAATCGCTCTCCGGCCAGCTTGTGTGGGTGGCACTTTTCTTCTCGATAACGATACCGCTTGTCGGGTTTCTCAGGGGCGGGGACTGGAAGGCCATGATATTGACGGGCCTTACGCTCTCTTTTGCCACAATTCCGGAGGAATTGCCAATCATCATCACGATGGTGCTGGGCATAGGTGCCTACAGGCTGTCCAAGAAGAACCTCCTGATAAAAAAGCTCAAGGCGGCTGAAACGCTTGGCAACACCACGGTCATTGTCACCGACAAGACAGGGACAATCACGCAGGCAAAGATGTCTGTTGCAGCCACTTTCCCGAAGGACGCAAAAGAGTCCCTCTCCCTTGCACTCCTTTCAACCACCGATTATTCAAGCAACCCGCTGGAGACATCAATAAAACAGAAGGCGCTGGAACTCGGTGCATCGCCAGCATCGCCGGAAATTTTCAGACAGAGGTCAGTTGGCGATGGCAAAAAATCCAAATCTGTGATCAGAAAAAATGACTCGATTTATACCCTCTACAAGAGTGGCGCGCCGGAGGACGTGCTTACAAGCTGTGCCAGTGTCCCCAAAGAGGTCCTGGAAGAGCTTGAAAAGCAGGTGGAGAATGGCAGAAGGGTCATCGCCATTGCAACAAAAAACCTCACCCAGGGCGAGGCCAAAGAAGATTTTGACAAGCTCGAAAAACAGATGGCGTTTGAATCACTGATCGCCTTTGAAGACCCGCCAAGGGACGGCGTCAGGGAAACAATAGCAAGAGCAAAAGGTGCCGGAATCAGGACCATAATGGTCACGGGAGACCATCCGAAGACGGCCGCATTCATAGCAAACCAGGTTGGAATCGACACTGCAAACGTTGTGACTGGCGACAAGCTCGACCTGATAAGCGATTCAGAGCTGAAAGAAACCGTCAGGAGGGCGTCCGTTTTTGCCAGGACAGTCCCGGAGCACAAATACAGGATTGTAAAGGCGCTCCAGGAAAACAGCGAGGTCGTGGCCGTGACTGGTGACGGAATCAACGATGTTCTGGCGCTCAAGGGCGCAGACATCGGCATCGCAATGGGCAAAAGGGGGACCGATGTTGCCAGGGATGCGGCCGAAGTTGTACTCTCCGATGACAACTACAACACAATTGCAAGCGGAATCTTTGAGGGCAGGGCGTTCTTTGACAACCTTCAAAAGGGCCTCAAATACTACCTTTCGGTCAAAATAGCCCTCGTGCTGACATTCCTCCTGCCTGTAATCCTTGGCGTGCCGATGCCGTTTGCTCCAATCCAGATAATCGTCCTCGAACTGTTCATGGACCTTGCCGCCTCCGCCGCTTTTGTCGCAGAGCCTAAGGAAAGCTCCATCTACACGAGAAAGCCCAGAAACCCGAAAGAGAACGTCCTTGGGTCAAAGGTGCTTGCTGACATCGCCATCAAGGGTTTTGCCCTGTTTGCAACCGTCTGGATCACATACGGCCTTGCTCTCTGGCTGAGCATTGGCGATGCGAGTATCGCAAAAACACTGGCCTTTGCGGCGTGGATGTTCGGCCATGTGGCCCTGGCCTTTGCCTCCAGGTCGGACAGAAAACTGCTTGTCCAGATGAACCCGTTTGGCAATGTGGTCATGGACCTGTGGGGGCTTGGAGCCATCGCATTTTTGCTGCTTGGCGCCTATGTGCCATACCTCAACGAGAGGCTCCAGCTGTTCCCGGTTTCACCATCGCTCCTCTTGTGGCCGCTCGGGATTGCGGTTGTGGTCATGCTCCTTCTTGAGGTGAGGAAGCTGTTTGGGAGGAAGAATTCCCAATAGCCCTCTCCAAAGCTTCATAATGTACTAGATCATTTTTTTTGATTCCGTTGATAATTATATCTATTACTTTCTTGCATTCGCTGATATTGGAGAAAGATATCATGCTTTGTATACCACCACTGTTATGCGATAATTCATTTAAGAACTTATCAATTAACTTCTGTTCATATATATTTTCTGTTATAAGATTAAGTTTATCTGTCCATAGATTGCAATCTGGTTTTCTTGCGCCGAGATAGGTATCCAAGAATCTCCTTGCGATATTTTGAATCGTATATTGTTTGCTGTATCCATCTTCATTATTCCAATCAGAGCAATTATCCTTTACAGTTTTTAGCTTCCAATAAAGATAAACATATTCGGAGCGAAATTTAGCTAATACAGAAGGTGCATTTTTGATGTTTGATCTCAATGAGTCATCTAATTCTATAAAATATAATTTTTCTCCATCAAAACCTCCTCTGTTTTTAATCAGGGTGAAAAACTCCATATTGTGTGTGGTAATAAACAATTGTCTGCAATCTTTAAAATTCTTGTAGATTACACAGTACATCATGTACAAATGGTTTGAATCTAGACTGGATATTGGATCATCAATGAAAATAATTTGGTCTTTAATGTTTCCTCTCTGGGCATCATCTAATGAAGCCAGAAAATGCGAAAAAGCAATTATAGTTTTTTCGCCTTCGCTTAGCTTTTCTGCAAGCTCCCCGTCCCTCTTGATTATGTATTTATTATTAATAACTTCCACATTGAATTTTTTGCTACCAAAAAATGATTCCAGATATTCGTTAATCTTTGAAGCTCCTTTTGAGATGCCACTGAGTTCCTGTTCAATAGATAGTTTTTTTGAATCAAGATCTTTTTGTTCTCTATCTAATATTTCTTTTTCTTTTAATGCGCTTTCTGCTTTTTCCTTAAGTTCTTGGATGTTGTTATTGATAGCCCAAGTTGCTATTTCATGTCTTAATAACAATCTTTTTGCTGTTTCTTTGCTATTCCCTAACTGTTCAATTTGAGCGTTATTTTTATTTAATAAATCGGTCAAATATGTAATATTTTCTGCAAATGAATTACAATCTTTTGATAAATCCTCCAAAGGAGCAGTCAAAGGTTCGATTATTGTATTTTTTTTCTTTATAATGCAGTCTCTTATTTGCTTTAATGAGGCGATATTCTTGTCACGAATATCAATAATGACATTTTTATTAACTAGATATAATTTCTGGAATTCAGGCAAAAATCTCATTTCATCTGGCCAAGTTATCTTCTCCAGCTTGATAATTTGATTTGAAATATGGTTTTCAAAATCACTCAGGGCAGATTGCATTCTCTCATATTCTTTTGTGAAGTAATTTTCCAGTTTTACATATAAATCACTTGGCAAAAGATTACCACAGAACAGACATTTTGTTTTTCCTTGATGAAGTTGCTTGCCTTTATATATCCATTCTACAATATTCTCGCCATCACCAGCAATATCTAGTATGCTTATGTTTATCGATGGTATCTTATGCAAAATTGTTTTAAGATCTTCAATATTAATCCCAAAATTAATTTGAGGGTTTTCTATAAAATTATCTATATTTGAATAATTGTCATAGGTTCTATAAATATTATCTTGAAGTTTGTAATTTTCATCATCTAGTATGTATTGTTCTAAGGGTATAATTATTTCTTTATAAATCTGATCTAAATTATTTTTATCAAACTCAGGAATTGAAAATTGTAATTTAATATCTTTTGCTTTATCAGTTTTAGATTTGTCGAGTTTTTTCCCCAATGTTTTAAATTCTGTGCCAACTCTTGCTTGTTCATTTCCAATTCTTTTTAATTCTGATGAAATATTATTTAACATGATTTTTTGCTGAACGTTTTTTGCACCCAACACAAAAATTGTTTCTATACCTTCATTGTTGGTCGTAAAATCTTTTAAGTTGGATGAGACATAATCTCTATTGAATACAGCAATATCTATTGGTCTGCTGTCTTTTTCTTTAATTTTGTTCCCATCATCTAGCTCAATTTGCCATTCACCTGAATTTTCAATAGCTTTTCCTATGGAAGCGAATACCCTAGATAGAGTTGTTTTTCCAGAATAATTCCAACCATAAATAAAGTTATATTTAGTGAAATCATCAAGTTTGGAATTTTCCCAATTAAAATCTTTAAATACACCGAAATCTTTGATATAAGATACACGTTTTATTGAACTCATTTATATACCCTCATCAAACCTTTATCATGATAACTAAAATATTTTCATTAAGCAATAATATGGATGGCCTAAACCTAAAGGTCTCCAAAAATATATCTAACACCTATACCTTCCAACCAAAGCAATCGATCATTTGTTTGGATTATAATCACTGTGTCAATTCAAAACCACCTCACCCCTGCCCCTCTCCTTTTATGAGAGGGATACCACTTGTGGTTCCACGTCCCTATGTTCCGACTCCTCCCTCTCCTGGAAGGAGAGGGACTGAAAAGCAGCCTGAGCCGGTGAGCCGCCAACCTTATTCTCCTGAGAGGAGAGGGAAACCACTCATGGTTCTACCCGGTAATGCTCTGTGAGGGGGCAAATCTTTTGTTCACGCCACTCCTGAGAGAGAAGACGCGGGAATGGTAATAAATTATGTGCTTTGCTTAAAAACATTATTTTTGCACGTCTTTTTTTCTTTTGGATGTAGATTACAAATTTACCTCCACGCTGGTGCGAATTATTTTCCTCTCTCTGGTGGAGGATGACACCATATTCCACTGTGACCGGAGGTTTTCATATTTTTCCTCTCCCACCGGGAGAGGATGCCCGGAGGGCAAGTGAGGGGGTTTAAGGTGTCTATTTCCAGAACTCAAAACCACCTCACCCCCTACCCTCTCCTGAAAGGAGAGGGAGAAAAAACAAACCTTGCAATCATCCCTCACCTTGTTTCTTGAGAGGAGAGGGAGAAACTAAATCTAGTTTGCCTGCCGTTGCTTGTCATCGTTTGCCATAATCTGGATCATATTTTTTGTAAATCTCAGACAAAGATAATGAGCGACCATCATCACTTTTTAACCTGTGCTGAAATTTCTCACACTAACTCAATTGTTGCCAAAAAGTAAGATAACAGGGGGGTTGGCAGAACTGTGGGTATTGGCTATAATACGCTTGTTTTTAAAAACATATTAATCACAAAAAAGGAGGATTTTAATTATGTATCCAGTGAAACTTGATGTTGATTATCCAGAAAAATTGTCCAGGGGCATTCTGCTTCTCAGGACATTCTTTGGCGTTTTTTATGTCATGATTCCTCACGGTTTCTGCCTAATGTTCTACGGAATTGCCGCAATGGTTGTTCAGTTCATCGCTTGGTGGGCAATCCTTTTCACAGGCAAGTATCCAAAGGGGATGTTTGATTTCGTGGTCGGCTACTACAGGTGGTCAATGAGAGTCAACGGCTACATGGGATACATGACCGACGAGTATCCACCATTCAACGGAAGACCGTAAGAGATTATTTCCAGATTATAATGCCCCGCCATTTTGGCGGGGCATTATTTATTTCTGTCGCTGGCCAGTGACTGTCAAGCTGGCCACCACTTGATGTCCACCCTTCTTTCCTTGGAGTTCCATTCGACGTCGGCGCCAAGGACTTCGGAGACAAATCGCAGTGGCACCATTGTTGTTCCGTTTATAATGACTGGCGCCACAGGCAGCTCAAATGTCTGGAACGCCGGAAGCATCGAGCCGAAATCAGATGTTGCCTCCTTTTTGCCGACCCAGAGCGTCACTTTTTTGGTGTAGCTCCCGTCAGGCTTCAGGCCGAATGTTAGGGTTATTTCTTTTGTTTTCTGGTCATAGCCGACCTTTGCCCCGAACGTCTCGGAAATGAACCTCACCGGCACCACTGTGTAGCCCTGTATGATTGTTGGCGGCTCTGCAAGCTGTTTTTTCTGCCCACCCACCTGGGCCTCTTTCTTGCCTATCCACAGTGAAATCTCCACTGGCATGGTGTTTGAGACCTCAATCTGAAGGAGGGCTTCGGCAGAACCCTGGCCCGTTGTTGCGGAGACTGCAACAGTGTATTGCTGACCGGCGCTTGCAACCAGCGTGGAAACTGTGAGTGTTGCCTCTTGGCCAGACTTCACTTTTTCCGGGCTGATTGTTGTCCCGAGGGTTTTTGTGCTTGGAGCGGAGAGGATTGCCTCGCCCTCAAATCCTGTCACGATTATTGTTGCCGTGTCTTTTTGTCCGGGGTTGACCGTCATGACTGCCGGGTCAATTTTTATCTCGATCTTGGGCGCAGTCGCGTTTGAAGGCCTGATTATGAAGGGTTCCAGTCTGTCCACCGGTATCTTGAACTCGCCGTCCTGCCTGAATACGGTGACTTTTTTGAACGTGGGCTTGCCACCAGTCTCTTTTCCGCTTTTCTGGTCCGGTACCAGGTACTCGAGCTCAAGCGCCTGTGTGGCCGGAAAATCAAAGTCCACATAGGAGAAAGTGGGTGGTTTTGATCCGTTTACCCAGGCGATGACGAATGGATCATTGATGCCAAACCTCATCCCCCAGAGGCTGTTGTATTCTGGTGCAATCCATCTCCCGATTGTTGTCTTGCCGCCGGGGAGATTGTATGGAAGAACCTGTACTTTTGAGGTTTCAAGCAGGAGCTTCTGCATTGAATAGTAGGAAAGCCTTGGGTTTCCGTTCAGGTCGAGCAGTCCGCATGAGCCAAAAATGTTGCTTGAAACATCTTTCTCCATGCCCCAGCAGGCGGTCTGGCACCCGTTCCCAATCATTGTCATGATGCGCTTCACCAGCTCGTTTGCCTGGTCTCTTTCGGTCTGTTCCGGATAGTCTTTTGCCACACCAACATAGTTCATGGCAGACAGGCATGTTATCGGTATTCTCTGGAGACCGTTTTCATCCAGTAGTTTTCTGGTGCTTCTTGAGATGCGGTTTATGAAATTGTAGTTTTCGGAATCGGCCCTTGAGGAGCCAAAGTTGTTTGAAATGGCCATTATGTCAAAGAATGGATAGCCAGCCTCAGCTTGAAATTTTCGCAGTTCATTGAAGATTGCCGGCCAGATGCGCGCCTTGTTGTCGCTGAATCCACCCACAATCAGTTTTGCACTTGCGCTTGCCGAGACAACAGCCCTGCCTGACGTTTTTATCATTTGCGCATAACACTTGGAAGATTCTGAGATATATGAAGTGTCGCTGATTCTTGCATCGAGGTGGAACTTTGTGCAAAGGGTGCCTGGTGCGTCCAGAATGCCGTCCCCATCGTATCTTTCTACAACCGCAGCAACAAATTTTAAAAATTTGGCGGATTCAACTGGCTTCGAGAAGCATTCGGCCTCGACATTTATTGCGAGTATTGCAGATTTGCCAGCCTTCACCAGTTTTGTGATTGCCAGGTCGGTTTTTGAAAAATCCGGTTTTCCACCGTCAACCCATTTTATGGCGTTTTCTTTTGCCAGGTACACTTCACCCACCGGCAGGTCAATATCTGTTGATGCTGAGAGTTTTGCGATACCAATTTTCTCCGAGAGTGTCCTGGATGGAAGGGGCTCTACTGCAATTGGTCCTTTGGCAAGCATGGCATAGATTCCATTCAAGTCGGTTGGGTCAATGATTTTTGTTTCTATGGCTCCATCCAGCTTGTCATACTCGTCACCGCTTTCCCCAATCGGCACCAGCGAGGTCACCCTCATCTTTTCAGTGACTGGAAGCGGTACTTTCCTTGCCGTTTCCTGGTTTGAAAGGAAAACAAAATAAACGGGCTGAAGGCCAGGTCTGTTGAACCTGAAGGCTCTTATGCCGACACCAAGTGTCACCTCCAGTATGTCATCAAAAGTGACTTGCGAAAGATAGAGCGAGAGAAGCTTGTAGGTCCAGAAAACCTTTCTTTTGTGCCATGGGCCATTGCCAAATTTTGTAATGCCATTGTGAATTAGCCCCATCTGGCTGAAATACCCATCCACCTTGTCGTCCATCACGCCATCAACACAGCTTATGTAACATATACCCTTTATCCCGTTTGCGAGAGCGAGTATTGTCCTCTCGGCAAACGTTTTCGCTTGTATGGTTTCGCTCGAGTCGTCCATTTTCGGCATTTTGCCGCAGTAGGTGCCATATTCAGTCATAAACATTGGGGTATTCGGATCATACCCTGCATCAAGAAGGCGCTCCCTGAAATTTTTTGAGCACCTTTCAACCATGAGCGAGTCCGTTGCCTGTCCGTAAATATGTATATCGACTGCATCAAATGCAGGCTGGCCACCCAGTTCACGCAAAATATCAGCATACACCTTATTTTCTGCATCCGAGGCTTCACCAGCCATTACAACCACACATGAAGGGTCGGAATTCTTTGCCTCGTTATAACAATCAAGGAGATGCTTTGTGTATTCTAGAAGGGTCCCCTTCCAGAAAATGTCCTTCATGTTGATTTCATTCTCAATCTGCCATATTTTTACGACAGCACCAAAGGGATTGTCGTCTTTTCCGTCCCCATCATAGTATTCGACAATGTCTCCGACAGTCCTGGCATTGTTCGGCAAAAAACTCCTGAAATTCAAGGTAATGATATGCTCGATGCCCTTTGAGTTCTCGAGTGCGATTTTTTTTGCAGCATCTTTCCACTCAAAACTGGGCGCCCACATAAAGAAGTCTTGCCTGTAGAAGGTTGGAGCAAGCTCATCAAGGTGCTTGGTGAGCTCGTCCTTGTATTCGTCGTAACCTTTGACTCCAAGGGAGTCAAATAACAATTTTGTAAGCTTCGGGGAGAATTTCGGGTATCCGTAGGGATCAAGAAAACCCAATCTTGTCCTGCCAAGTAGCTCATTGCCCAAAACTTGCCCTTCGCCGTGTATTGAACCAGCCATTTGGTTTTTTGCATGGGACATTTCCAATACTGGGAAAACCTGGGTCAACAAGAACAGGCAGACCGCAAAAATTATAATTTTCTTCATCCTGACCTCCATAGTCTACATTATAAGCATAGTATTCTTGACTTTACAGCGCTGTCCAAACATAATCCTAAATTGAATGGGTCAGTCAATTTCAGGACAACTCCAGTATTTAAGCCTGCCCGATGTCATTAGTCTCATAAACCAGAGCTCAATGAACGGGAGTCTTCAGGTGGCCACCGAGGACGGTGTGAAGGGCACCCTCATTTTTGTGGGGGGCAAGCTTGTGCATGCCGTTTATGGCAACATCTTCGGTGATGAAGCAGCAAACCACATCATGACGTGGACAAATGGCACTTTCAGCTTCACACCTGGCGACTGGGATGGTGATCCGACAATCACTCTCAGCGTCGAGAAATTCATCCTTGATTATACACTGAGGCAGGACGAGGACATTGCAGAGATTGGGCAATCCATCTCCGGCACCCACCAGATAAGGCTTGCCAGGGACACTTCCCAGCCAGACGGTATAGTACTGGAGCCAATTGAATGGTCTTTCCTTTCCTGCATCCAGGACGGCGTGTCCATTGCCCAGATTACAAGCGAGCTTGAAATAACCACTGATGAAGCGCGCAGAATAGTGGCAAAGCTCACAAAGCTCGGTTTTGTAAAAATAGTGGCCGAATAACTTCTAGGGTCTTTTCGGGTAGTAAATCACGGCCGTTTTTTTCTGTTCAACCCACTCGACATCGCAACCAAGTGCCTCGGCAACAAACCTTACCGGAACATAGGTTGATCCACTTGCGAGTATCACTGCTGGCGGGTCGATGTTTACCTGATTGCCATTCACCTTTGCCTGCGGCTTGTTTATCCAGATTTCGACAGTCCCGCCATCAAGAGAGTATGTGACTTTCCTTTCGCTGGCGTTCCAGTTTACTTCAGCTCCCAGTGCTTCACCAAGCGCCCTAAGGGGAACAAGCGTCCTGCCCTTTATGATTACTCCTGCCCTACCGGCATCGTATTTTTCCTCGTCGCCATCGGTTTGTATCAGGAATGATGTTGAAAGGAGCGATATTGAGATCTTCTTGCCGGTTATCTGCACTGACACTGGTACATTGGCTGATCCGCCGTTCGTCTGGATCCTTATTTCACCCTTGAATGTTTCCCAGGCATCGTCCCTTCCTGGGTCAACGGTTACTCTTATCGCCTTTGTTTCTGGGTCAATCTTTTCCGGGGAAACCACAAACATTTTGGAGGTGCTTGTTATATCACCCTCAAGTTCTTCCTCGCCCAGGTTTGAAATTGCAATTTCTAGTGTTTTGGCCGGTTTTTCGTAATATATCTTGCCAAAGTCAAGTGAAGCTTTGTCAACAGACAGTTTGGCCGGTTTCTTTTCAGGCGGTGGAGGCTCGACTTCTTTGAATGAGACATTCAGTGCCCTTGAATTGCCAACATCGAGAACAGTCAGGGTCCCGTCCTGGTTTGATCTTATCCTTGAAGGATACGCCAGTGCATCTGGCTCCTTTTTATAGTCCTGGACAGTCTCGGTTTGTGCAAGCCACCCTTTTCGGCCGTATGCCGCAATATTTTTTCCATTTTCTGAAAATTCGATGATTTGCCCTATCGCCGGGTCAGTTATGATTATTTCTCCGGATGGCCTTGTGCAGATTGAGGACGGCATCTCGACCCCCTCGAGTGCAAATTCAAATTTCTTTGTGCCGGTCTCGGAAAATGCCTTTATCTTCTTTTCTTCAGGGAAAAGCAGGAGAATATTGCCGTCCCTGTCAAAAGTCACGTCAATAGGATTGCCTTCTACCTTGAATGTCGATGGCAATCCACCAGTCATGAATATTACCTGGCCCTGCCTGTCAAGCGCCACTATTTTGTTTCCGGATGATGCCAGTGCCATTATGATGTCGGGTATATCGACATTTTTCTGGAGGTCATAGGAACCCTTGAATTCAAATGTTAGATTGTCGTACCTGCGGATTTCCCATCCAGAGGCCACCAGAAGCTCGTTTTGGGTCATTGCCATGTCCGAAAGAACACCAAGTGAATCTCCAGCTGGCCCCTCAGATTTTGGGCCAGAAAGAGCAACTGTTTTTTCTGGGGTGCCATCCGAACCAAAAATATGCAATTTTCTGTCAAGTCCTTCGAGAATGACCGTTTTTCCTTGTGGCAATTTCATTGCAGAAATAGGATTTTTAAGTGTTTCCTCAAGGATCTTTCCCAACTCTTGCGCGGCACCGTTTGCGTCCAGGACTGCTTTTGAAAGAAAGGGCATGGCAAGGGCTATTTTGCCACCATCGTCTACAAAGAATGATGAGACATAGCCACTTACCAGGTCATCAGACTGCTTAAGTTCTATCTTTTCCTCAAAATCCCCGCTTGTTTTGTATTTTCTTATCACCCATGTTGGTTTCCCTGAAAAGCTGACGTCAAGGACAAAAATCTCCTGGCCCTTCGAAAAACCTGCAAAACCAACCTGTATCCGGCTGTCATCGCCACCCATCAGCCCAAGCTGGCCAAATTCCCTGATGAATTTCCCCTCGCCTGAAAAAATCATTATTCCTTTTTCATCGGATGAGACCTGCTCTGAAGTTTCCTCATTCCAGGTGTCCAGAAGTGCAATACTTCCATCTTCAAGCGCCATTACAGCATATGGATTGAGAGCCTTCCCTTTGCCTTTTCCCAGCTCGCCTATTTTTGTGGCTTCTTTTCCATCACTTCCATACTTTGTGATGCACCTTTCATGGTCAAGCGTGAAAATGTTGCCTTGCCAATCTACCGCTATCGAAACAGGAAGCAGTTGTTTTTCAAGCTCGATTCTTTTGGAGGTCTCACCAATCTGGATGTTTATTTGATAAACGCCGTCCTTGCCGATGTAGTAAAGGCTGCTTTTCCTATCCGAGATCAATTTGATTTGTGCAAATGAGAATGGAATGGAATCTGACATATCGGGAGGCAACACTGGGATTGTTTCCCTGTCTATCGGGTAGTAGTTTTTTATCACGCCGTCCGGTCCAAAAAAATTGATCCGAGACGTTCTGCCGTCGAGGACTGCCACGTCCCCACCAGAAAGCGGAAGGATCGCAACTGGAACAGCAATCTCACCCGTGGTTGGCCCATTGCCAACCGGTTCGATCACGACCTGTTCTACGGCGATGGATGTGAATGGAAAACAGACTACAAAAACCAAAAAAATCGCGGCAAGGCGTTTCATCAATTACCTCCTGCACAAATTCTATTTCTGGCGTGTTGCACGTCAATGGCTGGAAAAGTTCACAGTCTCACCAAAAAATAATTGTGAGTATACTATAAATATAAGCAAAAATCATATTAGTCAGCTATACTCTAAATGTCGGAATTTGACAACCACACCACCTAAGATTACAATTCACTATCGTTGGGAACCCACGGAAGGGAGGGGCAATTGGGAGTGCCACAAACCCTTTCTGAGAAAGCATTTGACTTATGCAAGAAACTGCAGTTTGATCTTCCTGCCCATCAAAAAAAATGGATAAGATGTTTTGATGATCCATGGAGCAGGAGGGTCCAGCTTGCGCCACGTTGTCATGGTAAATCTACTATATGGACGGTGATATTTTCACAAGCCTTCCTCTTGTTAAATCTTGGGGCGAGAATACTGGTTGTTTCAAAGACCGAGCAGCTTGCATCAAGGCTTTTGAGGCAGATTGAATCGGCCTGCATCAGGCTCTGGCAGACAGGGTATGCACCAAAACTGTCCAGTGCAACAGCAACCGAAATGAGGCTGGAGGGTTGTGACTCAAAGGAACCAAATGTTTCCTGTTCGGGCATCCTTGGGTCGCTCACCGGTGGCCACTATGACCTGATCATCTGCGATGACGTGCTTGATGACCGCAATACACAGACGCCGCAGGCAAGGGAGGAAGTCGAAGAGTGGTTTCATGGGTCATTGCTCCAGCTTTGTTTGCCAGAGACGAGGCTTCTTGTTGTCGGGACAAGAAAGCACCCGGAGGATCTCTATGGCAAATTGGGGAAAAACCCAGCCTGGGAGTTTGTTTCAGAGAAAGCAATCATCAAGTGGCCATCAAATTTCACGGAAGCGTTGGAAAAGGGGATGCCAATATCCGAATTTTTCAGTTTTGGCGACAAGGGCCAGCTGCTTGGCGTGAAAAAGGAGGGCAAATGGCAAGTGCTATGGCCCAAAATGTGGGGAGTAGACAGGCTTCTTCTAGACAGGTTGATGACAGGCCAAGCAATGTTTGACAGGGAAAAGCAGAATGATGTGAGTTTCTATCTGGGCAGGACTTTCAGGAGGGAATGGCTTGTGTTTTACGACTTGCTCCCCGAAAGGTCATCGTTGTCGGTTTATACGGCCTGCGATCTGGCCATATCCGAGAGAGAGGGTTCGGACTGGTTTGCGATGGTCACGGTTGGCGTTGATTCTGCTGGCGCCATATATCTTCTCGATTGCATCAGGGGACATTTTGGTTTTTCAAGACAGGCGGAAGCCGTGAGGGACTCTTGTGAACTCCACAAACCACTTCTTTTAGGAATAGAGGATGTTGCATACCAGAGGGCGCTCATAGAGCACCTTTCAGGCAATCTGGCAATTCCTGTCAAGTCAATCACCCCGCTTGCGCCAAAGCAGTCGAGGATAAGGGCGCTCCAGCCGCTGTTTGAATCAGGGAAGGTCCGCGTTGCGCCCTGCCACGAACTTTTTGTCAGGGAGCTGCTGGAGTTTCCGGGAGGAGAGCATGACGACATGATAGATGCTTTTGAAATGGCAGTTTCACTTGCAAGGCAGGGAACATCGCCGAGGGTCGACATTCTGGAGGTTTTATGAAGCAGGCAAAGCTTGATTTTCTTTCGTGTGAGACAAGACAGGTCACGGAAAAACCACTGGGCGCATCCGGGGTAGTGGAACCACCCCCGTACCTGGATTTTGAGAAGCTGCTCGAGCTTTACCAGAGCAATGAGATCTACTACAGGGCAGTGCAGGTAAAAGCCCAGTTCACAGTTGGACAGGGCTGGAGGCTTGTGGATGAAGGTGGTGGAGAAGACGCCAGAAAGAGGTTGTTCCAGTTTCTTGAGGAGTGTAATCCGGGCCAGACTTTTGACGAACTGCTGTTCCAGCTGATGGTTGACCTGGAATGCCTTGGGAATGGATACCTTGAGGCCACGAGAGACTCATTCGGAAAAGTTGGGAGGCTGTACCATGTTTCTGCCAGGAACATAAAACTGCTCAGGGACGGCGGTTTTGTACAAACGATAGGCACCCAGAAGAGGAAATTTGCCAGCTTTGGCGGCGGTGAGATTTTTGAGGGTGATGCCAGCAATCCGTCTGAGATCGTGCATTTCAGGAAATACAATCCTTCCTCGCAGTTCTATGGCCTTCCTGATTCGGTAGCCGCGATAGGCTCCACAATGGGCGATATCCTGGCCAGAGACTACAACATCCAGTTCTTTGAGAACAATGCCACACCAAGGTTTTGTCTTATTATATCTGGCGGCTCGCTCTCTCCGAAGGACAAGGAGGAGCTCCAGAACTACATGTCAAACCTCAAGGGCAATCCGCACAAGACAATGGTCTTGCAGTTCCCTCAGGGTGTCACCGGTGAAATAAAGCCGATCCAGACAACACCGCAGGAGGCCTCTTTTGCCGACTACAGGAAGATGAACCGCGACCTGATGGTTGTTGCCCATGGTGTTCCACCGCACCTGCTTGGCATAATCGAGAGCGGCAATCTTGGCAGTGGCACCGGCCAGTCGCAGCTGCAAAACTTCAAAAATCTTGTCATTGCCCCGAGGCAAAGGTTCCTGGAAGAAAGAATCAACAGAACAATCATCAGGGAAGGATTGGGGATTTCTGGGTGGAGGTTCCGCTTCAATGAAATGGACGCCGAAGACGAACTTTGCAGGGCGCAGACAGACAAAATACTCATCGATTCAGGGATGATTTCAGCCGATGAAGCCAGGGTCAGGATGGGCCTCCCGGCCAGGGAGGTTGAAGGGGCCGGCAAAAACCAGTAATATGTGCTCATGTCACTGAGATTCTCAAAAACTGACAGAAAGCTCTATTTCGACTCAAAGCTGGATGCCATCTGGGCAGTGCCGGTGGGTCTCCTGCTTTGTGCCGGGTGGTTTTATGGCCTTGGCTATGTCGTTTCATGGCTCTGGAACATAACCATATACAGGTTTTTTGTGCCGGCACCACCACTGGATGTCTACACGGCGTGGGGAGCAATGATTGTGGTGTGGCTTATATTCAATGCGCCTTTTGCACCACTCGGACTGGCCAGGTTCTTCAAAAAGAAGTCAGACTGACGCTACTTGGCATAGACAAAAAACACTGGGCCCTCTTTTGCTGGAGGGCCTTTTCATTTGGAGGGGACAATGGCAGGTAAAAGCGGGGATGCTTTGGGGATCGTATGGGGCTGGGCCTCCACAGAAGCACTGGATTCACAGGGGGACATCATAAGCACAGGGGCTGTAAAGGAGGCCCTTGGCGCCTATTCAAGGTGGAGAAATGTCAGGGAGATGCACGAGCCGAGGGCAGTTGGTGTTGCATCGCATCTCTCGCTCACACCAAAAGGCCTCCTGGTTGGTGCCGACATCTACGACAAGAAGTGCTGGGACAAGATAAAGAGGGGAATCTACAAGGGGTTTTCTGTTGGGGGTGTGGTCACATCGAAAAGACCAAAGAACTTTGAAGGCAAGACTATTGACGTCATCACCGGGATGACAATTGCCGAGATTTCTGTGGTGGATCAGCCGGCAAACCCGGAAGCCGGGTTCATTCTTGTTTGCGAAAGAAAGGAGTAAGTGATGCTGGGAAGGTTTTTTAAAAAAGGGGAGGAAAAAAAAGACGATTTTGAATGTATGCCGGAGCAGCTTCTTGAGAGCCTGTCCGCAAGGATAAAGGAGATGGAGGAGCGGATGGATTCGATGTCCGAGGCCTTGTCATCACTCGAGGAGAAATTTGATGACGCCATGCTCAGGCTTGGGGCAATGGAAAAGGGGCTCCTCAAGACAAAGGCAATTGTGGCCGACGACAAAGCTGAGCCAAAAATGTGGGCGTCCGTTGTGGCGCTCCTTTCATGATGGGAGGAAACATGATAGGAAATGAAAAACTGCTTTCAAAAGCTGCCATAACTTCAGGGTCTTTTGCCCAGAGGATCGGCCTTGCAACAGAGGATGCAAACCGTTTTATTGACTACATTGTTGATGCCTCGTTCCTCAAGAACAACGCAAGGGTCGAGAGGATGAGGGGCAGCACAAAAAAGCTTGTGAGGCTGGGGATTGGTGAGGAAGTCCTCAGGCCTGGAAACTATGGCTCTTCAGGAGATGGCTTCTCCGATGTCTCAACATCGGCTGTAACGCTCACCTCGAAGGCCATGAAAGCCGTTGTGCCGATTGCAGATGATGCACTCATGGACAACATTGAAGGCGAGTCATTTGCCGACCACCTCATGAGGGTAGTGGCAAACCAGATAGGCAACCAGCTTGAATATGCCTACCTCATGGGGCAAGACACTGGGGCACTTCCAAAAAACCATATCTGGGAGATGGTTGAAGGATGGTACCCGAGGGCAGTTTCCGAAGGCCATCTCATAGATGCCAAGTCTACTTTTGCTGACAGGGACATCAGCGCGGAAAAACTCTCGAGGACACTGAAAACCCTGTCGAGCAAATACAGGGGGAAGAGGGAAAACCTCAGGTTTATAATGAGTGATGACCTGTACCAGGACTATGTTGATGCGCTTGGAAGCAGGACGACTCCCCTTGGAGATGACGCAATAACCGGAGATTCGCTCATGAGCTTCGGCAAAGTGCCAATCTCGCCATGCGCTCTTGTTCCTACAAATCTTCCGGTGCCTGTTTCTGGTGGAGGAAATACCACCATGTCATCGGCCTCTGTTGCTGGAGATACAACAATAGAAGTCACATCCGCAACAAATATCCAGCAGGGCGACACGCTGGCCATTGGCGAAGGGGCGACCCGCGAAATCAGGAAAGTTGCTTCCATTGTGGCAACCGATGTCACACTGGATAGTGCTCTGGTGTTCCAGCACCAGCTGGGCGAGAAGGTCGTCGAGTGCACACTGGACGGGACTTTTGTCATGCTTTGCGACACAAGCAATCTCGTACTGGGCATCCAGCAGGACGTGACCATCGAGACAGAGCGCAGGGCAACAGAGGGTGTTACTTACTTTGTCGTGACGATAAGGTGTGATTGCGCCCTTGAAAATCCTGATGCAGTAGTGGTTTTGAGCAACCTGAAGGTGAAATAGATGTACGCTGGCATTCAGGATGTAAGGAAGGCACTCAGGGGAATTGGCGAGGAGGTCATTCCAGACACCTCCGAGAACAGGTTTTCCATCGAGCAGGCAATCTTGAAGGCCAGCAGGATGGTTGACCTTGTTGTTTCGTGCAACTTCCAGGTGCCGGAACAAGTGCCTCTGCCAATCAGGGAAATAACGGTTGATCTGGCGTGCTCGTTTTGCCTTGAGTACGTTTTTCAGGAGCAGGGCGATTCATGGTGCCAGCAGGCACAGAACCTTTACAAGAGGTCGCTGGACATGCTCCGTGAAATAAGGGACGGCAGGGTCTCGGCAGATCTCCTGCCACGGTCCGGCATCCCATCAGGACTCTGGGTGTCTTCGTGATCCAGATAAAGCATGATCTGGGAAAAGCGGTTTTTGCAGACAAGGTCAGTGACATTGCAAAAAACATCAGGAAAAAGCTTGAATCTTTGGCCAGCCACGGGAGTGGCAAAAAGACATCGGGAGGGCGAAAATGACGCCATACAGGGAGGTTCTGTTGCAGGCAAAAGACGCCCTGGAAACAAAATTTCCGGGTGTGGAGATAGTTCTGGGGCCAAGACAGCTGGCAAAACAGTTTCCATGCCTTGCCCTGTCGATTGCGCCTTCGGAGGGAAGGGCAACAACAATAGGCGGTGGCAGGGAATCTATCATTGGTCTCACAATCAGTGTGCTCTCAAGGGACTATCAGGGCAGGGAGCAGGGATACCTTGCGCTTGCAGACATCATATCGAGGATCGAGGAAGAGGCAACCGAGCCGACATTCCTGCCGTCATATCTTGTCAGGCACGTCGAAACAAATTTTTCACTGGAGCCATTTTACCATGAAAACCAGTTTGTACTTCAGGGTGCTGTTGGCCTCCAGGTAGAGGTTGAAAACTAGGGAGGAAAAATGCCAAAAGGCGAATCCAGCTATTTCGGTTTTGGGAGGGAGACGCAGTTTGCAGAGCCTGTGGCACCGGACAATTTCTGGAAGGTGTTATCCTGCAATGTCAGCTGGGGCAGGGACATGTCAAAAAGGTTCCTGATAGGCAACTCGGCCCAGCAATCGGAGATGGTCCAGAAGGGCTGGACACAAAAAGGAGATATAACGCTTGATGCAAATCCTGTTGCCACTGGCCAAATATTGTATTGGCTCTTTGGCCAGGACAGCGTGGCGGCTGTGCCGGAGGCAAAATCTGGAGGGGCATCAACAACGCTGTCCTCACAGTCACCGGCTGGCGCCACAACGATAGAGGTGGCTTCGGCAGACAGCCTGGCAGTAAACGACTGGGTGGCCATCGGCACCGGTCAGGTTTGCGAGTTCGCGAAAATTGTCTCTATAAACGGAACAATACTTGGCATCGAGGCAAAAGGGACTTCTGGCGGGCTGGTTTTTGCCCATGATCTCGGGTCGACGACCGTGGAGAACGTTCCGGATATTGCCTACAAACACACTTTCAGCCAGTCAGGGACGGTGCCCAGCCAGACATGGGAGCTTGATCTTGGTGCCCCCGACGGGCACTCTGCCGCCAGGTTCTCCGGTATGATGACAGAAAGTTGCTCAATCTCGATGCTGCCTGCAGAACCAGTCTCTATTTCTGCCTCATTTGTTGGCTCAAAGATGTCTGCCCACAACACGAGGGCGACACCGGTTTATCAGGAATACGAGTCCTTCAAGCCTGCCGGCTCATCAATCACGATTGAGGGAACACCCAAAACGTCTCTGGTCAAAAGCCTGAAACTCTCAGTTTCAAACGGACTGGAGGCATCAGAGCGGACGCTTTCCAGTGGTGCATTTATCTCAAAGGGCAGTGCAGGGACAATATCGGCAGAGCTTGATGCCGAGGCTCTCTTTGAGGACGATGCTGAACTGCAGAGGTTTCTGGGCGGAGACGGGGCAGACTACGCGGCAAAGAATGAGACAAAACCTTTTGCCTGTGTGGTTGAGATGCAGGGTTCGCTGATTGGCCCATCATCTGCAATTCCAGGCTCGCTCAAGGTAACATTGCTAAAGTGCTACATGACCGCGTGCTCCGTGCCGGTCCAGGTCGGCAGAAAAACGGCCCAGAGCTGGAAGGCCAGCGCGACATTCAGCCAGAGCGATGGTTTTGCCGTAAAAGCAGAGCTTGTTTGTGGAAAGTACAGCTTCCTGTGAGCTACCTCAGGGAAGAGTCGTTTGGCTTTGCCAATTTTGATGCAAGGGCAGGAAAGGATGACAGGGCCAAGATCCATGGAGTCTCAGTCGGTGAATTCTTGGAGGTCCAGAGATTGCTTGCCGCGACCGAAGGAAGCAGGTCAGAAAATGTTTTCAGGGCAAACCTCAAGCTCGTTGCCTTTTCGTGCCATGAACTGCAAATAGATGGCAGGACATTGAAGCCAACCGAGGACGATATAGAGGCACTTGATGCACTCTATTATCAGGTCTTGCTTTCAAGGGTGCTGTCTTTCCACGATTTTTCGGAGCAGGCAAAAAACTGACCGAGGAGGCGCTCTTTGGGATTGATACCGGGGTGCCTCCCTATATAGGACAAGTTTTGCCTGTCTTGTCGAAAACGCTTGGGCTTGGCTTGTGGCCATCATCCGGGGGGATGCTTGAGCAGGACTGGATTTTTGTGGAGCTGGCCTGCCTGGTTGGGGAAACCAGGAACAAGAAAGCCAGGCTTTCTGAAAGAAGCACCAGATTGGAACAGGAGCAAGGGGGGACATGCAGGAAAAGGCAACCATAACAATTGAGGCAAAAGACCTCGCAACCAGCGAGATCGAAAAGGCAAAAAAATCCCTGGACCTGCTTGCCTCTTCGGCCGAGGAGGCAAGCGAAAAGGCCCGGGAGGCTCAAAAGGTCTGGGAGGAAGCAGGGGAATCACTGGACAAGCTTTCCGAGACATTCGGGGGGCTTGATGAAAACCTGAAAAGGCAGGGCGACAGGCTCCTTGGGACAGCTCAGGAGATCGGGTCAAATTTTGGAAGAAACCTTTGCAATTCTGTGGCCCTGTCCACTTCGCCCATTCCGGCAATGATGGCAGGGCTTGGGGCAAACTCTGCAAAGATGTTTGCGCAGGGGCTCCTTTCCGGGCTCTCCGAGGTCGAGAGCGCCGCAAGCTCCATAGCTTCGGTAATCTCCGATTTTCTCGAACTGCATTCCCCCGCCAGGCTTGGGCCGCTTTCAAAAGAGGACCCGACCAACTGGACAAAGCGCCTTGCAAAGATGCTGGAACAGGGCCTTTTGAGCGGTGAAGACTTCCTTCGCGGGTCATCAGAGAGGGTGGCCCAGGCGCTTTTTGACGGGTTTTCTTCCCTCCCTTCAAGGCTTGCCGGCATTGCAGAAGGGATCACCAGCTCATTTTCCGTCCTGAGATCTGCGCCGCAGGGCGAAAAATTTGGCGGTCTCTTTACAGATGGACTGAACACATCCATCGATGATATTAAAGAAAACCTTTCCAGGGCGGCGTCATCATACAGAAATGCCAGCGAATTTGATGCCATGTTCTCGGTGCTGACAACGTCTCTGGGTGGAGGAGGCAAGCAGGGTGCTTTCCCTGCATGGGCGACTAAATACCTTTCAAGATCGGGGCAGGTCACCGATGCAGAGATTTCCGAGCTGGATTCAAAATGGCGCGATTACGGCTGGTTTGGTGAGGGAACAGCCCTTCCCGAAACAAGGGAAGAATGGGAGAAGGCAAGGCAAAAAGAGGGCCTTCAAGGACCTCCGCTTGATCCATTTGGCGCTGGTGAGCTTGGGGCAAAAAACATGCTTGACTGGCTCTGGGAGGGCAAAAGTGGCCAAAGAAACTGGGACCTTTCGCTTAAAAAGCCGTGGTTTGCGATGCTCAACTACATCAAGTATCTGTCAGGCTTCAAGAAGAGCGATTCATACCAAGTTCCTGATGACCTGAAGGATACCGGGTTTGGCAAACTGCTCGAAGGTTCTTCTGCCGATGTTTCCGGCCTTCCATCAAACATAGTTGGCAATGATCTTTTCAAGGCCCTGGCGCCAAAGATGACGCTTGCTGATCTGGAGAAGCTTTACTGGGGTTCACCAATCGGATTGGGGCTGACGCAGGGTCCAGTGGGGCAGGCAGACAAGCTACTTCCAATAAGGGAATTTCTTGCAAAATACAATGGAAAAATCAACAATTCGGCGCTAGACAGGGCCCAAAAGGAGCTTGGGATAGGGTTTGACTACAACCTTGGTTTTTTGAAGGAGATCCTGTTTGACCAGAATGGCTCGCCAAACACCACTATTGACCCTGTCTCCGAAGGGTCATCGAGATTGAAATCTGCCTATGAGATAGGCCAGAGGCTGTATGGCATGCTCTCCAATGCCGAAGGAACAAGCGCATGGCAGTATGATGTTTCTGGGAAGAACGCCTATTTGAAAGAACTGTTTGATTCACTTGGCATAAAAAAAGATGGAAAAACCTGGTCACAGATGGCACCAAGGGAGGGCGAAGGACTCTGGGGTGGGGCCAATCTTGAGCAGGTGAATCTTGTCAATTCCCTTGTCAGTTCAGGGTCATCATTCGAGGATGCCGTTTCAGAGGCCGCAAACGAACTGTTCAGGCAGGCTGTGTCGGCCAGGCAGGAGGAGCTGGGCAAGGGCAAGGCCAATCCTGCGCTTTATGGCGGATGGGCAGGCACTGACTACTGGAAACTGGTTGATCCGGCATGGATTGCGACCCATGGCTCCGAGGCTTCGACCCTGACAACAAAATACCTTGACGATGTCGTATTGTCAAAGCTCTTTTACCAGACGGGAAACATCGACCTGACAAGTACCTTGGGCGAGGGAAAACCATGGCAACCAGACAGTGGCTACGGGGTGGGCATGCAAACTGGCGCCGGGAAGATTGAAATCAACCAGACATTCAATCTCGATCTCGGTGGCTACGAAGGAGACATATCCTCGCTTGCCAGGGAGATTGCCCAGCAAACGGTCATTGAAGCCCAGAAAGCCCTTCTGGAGCTCGTGAATTTCAGGGGGTAGACGATGTTCTGCGGCATATCAAGGGTTGAAACGGGCAATCAGGACATAACAGACCTTGTTGCCTCGATAAAAATAACCGAGGCTTATGGCGAACCGTCGTCCTGCACGATCGAGACTGTTCTGCTTCGGACGGATCAGGTCCCACAATATCAGCCTTTTTGCCAGATAGGTGTTTTTGGTGAGAGCGGAGAGGTGGTTTTTGGCGGGAGGTGCGACGGGGTGCCCAAAAAAGAGGAAACACCTCTTGGCACAAGGCTGGTTTTTGAGGCAAGGGACTGGTCTGCCGAGTGCAAACATCGGATGGTCAACGAGCACTATATGGAGTGGATGGCATCTGACATCTACAAGTCTCTTGTGGCCAAATATCTTCCCGGACATACGACTGATCTGGTCAGGGACTGTGATGACACTGTTTCGGTGAAGTTCAATGGACAGAGTGTTGAGCAGTGCTTCAAAACACTCTGCGATTTTACGGGATGGGTGTTTCGCGTTTCACCGCAGAAAATCCACTATTTTGGCCCAGCATTTCTGGAGCACCTCCAGGTCACGATAAGAGATCCGCACTGCGACATGTCAAAAGGGCAGACAACGCCTTTCGAGCCTGATTATTCCACGCTTGCAAACAGGGTTTGGGTTGAGGGTGGGGAAGGCGATGCGGAGAATTTTACAAAGCAGTATATTCTTTCCTCCGAGTTGCCAGACACGCCTGACCCGAACATCTGCACGCTTTATCCATTTGCTTTTCCGATATGGTACAAGTGCTCCAGCCTTTCAGTCTATGCAGTGTTTGATTCTGGCGACGGTTTGCTTGAGAAAGGCAGCCTTGTCCTGCTTGATTGCGACACGGACGGTCTTTCTGTGAAGAATTCTGTTGTAAAGACCAACGAGCCGCTGGACACAAAGCCAGCCCTGTCGTCCCTCATTTTGCATGATGAGGCTGACACAAACCTTCCTGGGACATTCTCCTCGGACCACAAGATTACAGTCAGTTTCGATGCCCTGTATTGTCCAGATGCGACAGCAGGGGCCCAGGGTGGATGGGTATATCTGAGCAGGAGCGTCAAGGAGGCCAAGGGCCTCCTCGGCTTCATGGTCAAATACAGAAGAAAGCTCAAAATAAGCTATGTTTCCGAAGCAGACGAGGAGTCGGTTGGAAAGTATGGCGTCCAGATAGACCTGCCAAAGGTCACCAAGCCTGCAATAAAAGACTGGGCGATACTTTACAAATATGCCGACTACCTTCTTTCATCCCACAAAGACCCGCCAAGGAAGGGCAAGGCCACCGTGTACCGGTACAAGGGCGGGCAAATGGTCTATCCGGTGCCTATAAGAGCAGGTGTTGTTGCCGATTTTGAGTTTGATAGGTTTGGGGTATGTGAAGGAGCCAGGATTTCAAGGGTCACACACGAAATCACGCCAATGCAATGGAGGATGGTTTGCGAGTCCAGCCTCGACCCCAATCTCTACGCCAGCCTGCTTGCCGATGTCATCAAGAGGCTTGCCCAGCTTGAGCAGGAGGCGTCTGAAGGAGACATCATCAATGCGGCATCGGGGCTTTCTTCCGGGGCTGGGGTGATGGATTTTGCGCCGTCAATAAAGAGTTTTCTGCCCAAAAACGACTATGGCTTTGGTGAGTCGCTTTTTGGGGCGTGCGAATGGGAGGGACAATGAGAGAATGGCTGGAAAACATCAGGCAGGCCATTGGAGAGGTCTCCGGCGAGGCAGGCGCATATTTTGCGCTGAAGGGGAGGCTCCACGGAAGAGTGACAATTGGCGATCAGACAAGGGAAAATACTGTAACAGATGCCGGAATAAGGGCCATCGCGAGGGCACTTTGCTCTCCAGTCAGGCAATCGGGCAGGACGCTCTCACCGGTTTTCAGGATCGAGTGGTTTGCGGCATCCACCTCTGCAACACCGCCAACACCAAAAGACACAACGCTTGGCGGGAGCGTTTCATTGAGGAGCGTGGAGCAGGTGGACGCATTGGGAAAGAAACTTGTGGTGACCAACTTTATTGGCCAGCCGGAGTTCAATTTCACATGGCGCAAGGCCGGGCTGCTCCTTACTGATAGCACAGTGTTTGCGCTTTGCGGTGTTTATGAGCCAAAGACCGACCAGGTGAGCAAAACCGTTGTCTGGGAAATAGAGTTTTCATGAGGGAGGGAAAATGTTGCCTTCAAGACCAAAGATACAGCCGGTAAAGGGTGGAGCAAACAGGGACCCGGTGAGTGCAGGGTGGGGGAATGGCATTTTATCGGAACTCCACCTGCCGCAGGAGAGGGTCTATTTTGATTACCAGGAGGTTGGACCCATTGAGGTGGATGGCAGAAAAGTGACTTTTGAGAGCGTTTTTGCAAAATCATATTCCGATTTTGGCCCAAACTCCTTTCATGCATCGGGGTCGGTTATGGAACAGGGGCAGGCCTCGGAATTGCTCCTCTCGTGTGACTCCTTCTACTCCTACCTGGTAAACGAAGAGCAGCTCTCGACTGAGGACTGGACGACCCTCAAGTCGGTGCATGGTGACTGGCTCCGGGAGCCTGTGACTGTTGTGACAGTCAATGGCACCATCATCGGTGAAGCAGAGTATTCGATTGATTATGGCAATGGCACCATTGTTTTTCCGCAAAAGATCAGGGGGAATGCACATCTGGTTTCACAGGCGCAGGCCGGCGCAATATCAATTGTTGTCGATGATGTGGTTGGGTTTTCTCCTGGAGACATGGCTGTTATTAGAGGTGAGACGACCTCACAGGATGAAGTGGTCATTGTCCAGTCTGTTATTTTGCCGAACACGATAACACTTTCCGGGGCACTGTCGTTTTCTCATGCCACAGGCAAACAGATTGAGGAAATGGCGCCGGTTGTTAGGGCGACATACCGCTACATCGAGCAGCACCTCTCGCTGTATGAGTTCAATCCTCCAAACCCGGCAGGGCCGCAGGCCATGATGCCTGCAATGTCTCATGAATTCTGCGAAACAGGCGACACCGGTCTTGGAATCCTGCGTCTCAAGAACCCGATCTTTGACTCCTGGACCGGAAGCATGCCGGACGGATGGGCAACTGGTGGCCTCGGTGCCTTGCAGACAGCGAAGGGCCAGGGGATTCTGGGTGATTTTTCCCTGAGATTGACAGCGACCCCAAACACTGGTTGGAGCTATTGCCACCAGACACATCCAGGCACGCATTCCGGAAACATCACATTTTCTTGCTGGGTGCGCACCGACCAGACGGCAAAGATAGAAATAGTGCTATCTGGAGCACCAGCAGTTTCAACATGCCTTGACTGCAGGGCAGGGCAGGTTGCTGAGACATTCAAAGACAAATGGGTCAGGCTCTCGGTTTCCGTCCAGGGGCAGGGCCCCTTTGAAGTCAGGCTGTATGCCCAGTTGTCAGAGAATGATGGTGGAACGGCGAGCTTCGATGGTTGTTGCCTGCTTGTCAAATAGGGAGGGAAAATGAACCTGCTTTATGTCACAGTATTCCTGTCAGCCATTTTCTGCCTGTCAGGGATTTTCATCATGCCAGGGGGCGTCTGATGGCACTGCCGCCTGCTATATGCCAGATAATTTCCGAGGCGCAGAGATTGTACAATAATGCCTTTTCCCAGATGGACGAGACGGATGATGACAGCCTTGCCCTCGACCTCGAAAAGAAGTTTGACGATTTTGCGCTCTCGCTTGACGCGCTCCTTGTCGACCTCTCCCAGACACTTCAGGCTACATCAAGAGAAATAAGCGATCTGGTGAACCCGAACCAGTTGCCGATGTACCTGCACCTTGATGCGCACATTCCGGCAAGATCGGCTGGCTATCCGGAGCAGGCGTTGCCTGATTCTGGCCCCATTGCCAGTTTCTACAAGGGAAAGGGCAAAATACACTGCCTGGGGCTTGCAGGGTCGTATGTCCCTCAGTCAGTGAAACTCATTATAAGACAGTACGATGAGGAGATGAACCAGACGAGAGAAAAAACCATCTGTCAGGTGCCGGTTTGCCACAATGGCTCGCCACCGCCTGCATCCTTGCATGTTATTCCTTCGCCATTCTGGGCCTCATATTGCTGGATGAACACCCCGGAATTCCCGCACATGGTCTCGCACGCCTCGTGCGCACTGCCATATTTTGAACTGTTTGGCTACGCCAGCCCGACCACATACACTCATTTTCTGGTCGAGGCAACACCGGCAAACGTCTTCTGGTCGGCAGGGATCGCATTCGAGTCCCAGTACCAGCACGACAGCGTATACTTTGGGGAGGGCCTGTGAGGGGATACGAAATAGTGGCATGGGCGCAGTGCAGAAGGGCAAATGGTGCCATCAGCAACCTGGTTGGCTACACAAAAGATAAGGTTGGTGAAACACTCCTCGAAGCCGGCGCAAAGGCAGTCTTGTGGTCATACAGCCTGAAGGAGCTTTTTGGTTCTGCAAAATCTGACATCACTTCGTCGATGCTGCTGCTCTCGGGCTCTGGCGACCAGAACGGCGAATACATACCACTGCCAAACCTTGAGGGCTACCTCACCCAGAGCATGCAGTGGCAAAAAATTATCACGCTGACAGGTTTTGCAAATGTCTATGGCATCAGCATCTCGGCGGCACCTGACTGGATCATTCCGCCGTCTCAGCCATATTCTAGCGAGGTTCTGCAAGGATCGGTGGCGATTCTCACGGCAACCCAAAACCCTGGCACCGGGCTTGTGAACCTGACAGACATCAAAAAACCGAGGTTTGATTTTCCAAAAGTTGTCAGCCAGGGCTGGAGCGACAAGCCGGTCCCGCCGATGGCGGTGCCCTGGGACATCAACCCGGACACGTATTGCACGCCACCCCAGCTTGAGGCCGCAAACTACAACATCAACATCCCGATAGCCAAGCACAGGGTACCCTCCTCAGGGCTGGCAGTCTGGGCGTACTGGGCAACAGCATCCAATCCAAGGCTGAGGGTGACGCTGGTGACAGCGCCGGAGAGGTGAGAGCAGTGGAATACATCCTTGATGACCCGAAATATCTTGTGCTCCACCATTTTGTAAATGGAAAAATTGGTGCGACAAAAGAAAAGGCCCTTGTTGTGGCAACAAAAAAGCTTAATCCCAGGGAGTACCATTATGTGGTTTACTCTGACGGCTCGTGGGAGGGCTGGCAAAAGGAGGGGCTGGTTGCGGCGCACTGCGGTGCCGACAATCAGTCCCAGAGCAGGTGCGGGGCACACAATTTCAATTCGATCGGTGTCTGCTGCATGGGCAATTTTGAAAAAGGCCCGATGGAAGAAAAACAGCTCTCAGGCCTCCTTGCCCTTGTCAGGGATATTGTCACACGGCATGGCATTGTACCAGAGAACATTTTGCCGCACAGCGCGATTGCACCAACGGCTTGTCCGGGAAAATATTTCCCACTTTTGGAGGCAAGACAGGCGGCGGACGTTCCGCTTGTGAGGGTGGCGATAAACTCTGACCAGGCGCTTGTCATGGGCAGGCCGGACAAAATGCCGTTGAAGCTGGTGCTGGACAGGGGGCATGCAGTTGCCCCCCTGCGCTGGCTTTGCGAGGCGCTTGGATTCAGGATTGTTTTTCTAAGGGATGGCGGGGTTGTGGAGGTGAGGAAGAAGTTTTCGTAGGTTCTGAGCTGTAATTTCAGTGATCAGCTGGCCTGGGTATCTTAGAGACACCCAGGCCAGTTTTTTGTTTCTACCGTTTGACAAAACATGTTGATTTGGATATCAATTTTATAAAGCCTTTGTTGGGGGTAATATGAAAATTAAAAAGATATCCATAAAAAATTTTAGAGGCATCAAATCACTCGAAAATCTGGAACTAAGCGATTTTACAACAATTGTTGGAAAGAATGACGCAGGAAAATCAACTATAATATATGCCATTAATGCATTCTTCGAAGAAAAAGTAATTCCTGATGATTTTAATTATGATATGGGCAGTAATGAAAAAATTGAAATAAAGATTTCCTTTGCTCTTGATGAACTTGATTTGAAAAGTAGCGCAATTTTGGATAAGGATGGCTATTTTTCCTTAAAGAAGGTTTTCTCAAAAGACACATGCAAATTAACATCGATGTTTTATTTTGTTTATGAGACTAGCCAAACAGAATTTCAGAATCTTTGGGCCAAAGATGATAATAAAGGCGAGTTGGACAATTTGATAAAAAATTTAAGCCTAGAATCGAGGCCAAAGAATAGTGGTTACAAAAAAGCAGATAGGATAAAATCAATTTATTCTTCTTTTGAGAGTGCCAATGGTGGCACCTTTATTGAAAACGAGTACCCAATCAATAGTTCTGATCTGAAGAGCATTACAAGTTCACTTGAAATAGATTTGCCAACCATATTTTATGTTTCTGCTGATCAAGGCTTGGATAGTAATGATAAGAATTACTCACCACATTATAAGACATTATTCAAGTTATTTACAAAAGGCATTGAGAATGAGTTGAATAAAATTCAGAAACATTTTGATGATAGCATAGAAGATTTTTCTGAGAAAATAAAAAATAATCTTGTAGCAAAACTGAATAAGAATGTAGAAATCAACTCTCGTATAATTTTTGATATTAATAAAGCGTACTCGGAATCAATTTTTGAAATAAAGGACGAGCAAGAAAACAAATTTATCCCGATTGGAATGAAAGGCGCTGGAATTAAAAGATTATTTGTGATTTCTTTGTTGGAGGCCATAAATGAAACCGGTAACAATGAAAATATCGTATATCTGATAGAAGAACCTGAGACTTACTTGCACCCGTCTGCCCAAGAGGAGCTTTTCAATGTTTTAAAAGAGTTGTCTGTAAAATCGCAAGTGTTTGTTACCACTCATTCACCCTTTATCGCTGGCAAAACTTCAATGCAATCCATAGTTTTAGCCAGGAAAGACAATTTGAACCCAAAATATATTACCAAAAAAGATATGGAATATGAATTATATAATGAAATTGCTGATGATTTAGGGATCAAACCTTATATATTGGATAAAAATGCTGATTACATAATATTTGTTGAAGGTTCGAGCGATAAAGTATTTATAGAAAGTTCATTTGAAAAATTAACAGGCCAAAAATTATCAAATATGAGTATATTTGTCATTTTTGGAGGGGGAGATTCAATTGCTAGTTTCATTACGTTAGAATATTTCAAAAAAACAAACAGCTCTCATTTTGATTTCTCCGTAGTTCTTGATGGTGATAAAATAATTGTTGATAACAAATCAAATAGAAAAATATTTGAAGCTGTGAATAAATTTTGTCAAGATTATAGCGGTCATTTAGAAATACTTGAAAAATATAATATTGAGAATTATTGTCATCCAAAAATAATTTGTGAGATATCATCAAAATTACCTTTCTCAAAAGATGATTTGAATAAATTCGATCACAAAAAATCAATGGCATCACAAATAGTAAATTTATTAGAAAAAAAATCTATTGATCAAGAGATAATAAAAAACGTGAAAAATGTTGTAAAAAATAATAATATAGCAATATTTGAAAAAATGACAGAACAAGAGTGGTCAGAGATGGATAAGAATGGAAAACTCAAGGAATTTTATACAGGAATAATTGATATAATAAAATCTCATAGAAGTACTCAGTAAGCCTACTTTTAGTAAGCCAATCATCATAGAAATAACAAAAAAGATAATATATCAATTATTAATTATAGAAAATTATATCTAACCGTGAATATTTATGAAAGTATGTTTTTAATAACTATTATTTATAAAAATATATAGACAAAGATATTGTATTTATGAGATGTCTCAGTTATTTATTAAGTAATAATTACTTTTAGCATATTGACAAAGACATGCACATAAATTAACCCTAATCTGATATTGTGATTATAAAAGTTAAAAAAAGAGGTGGGTAGTTATGCTCATGAAAACAATAGTGGGCCTTCTTTTGGCAATTGGGTTGGTTCTTTATCCTGTTGCTCCGTCAACATTTGTCCAGGGGAGTGACAACAGGAAAATTATAGAAGATGTTCCCATCATCACCCCACAGGCTATTGTCACCTATCCTGATTGGGTTTTTCCTGCCGCATCGTTCACGACATATCATTACAATGACGTGTATAATCTGGTCCAGAGCGATGTTATTCTGAAATATACGCTTGACACCGCCAGTCTGTCCCTTCCTTCAAGTTCATGGAGCTATTGGCAGCAAATCGGCATTCATGCGTTAGGCGTGGGATCTGATTTTAACCCGCCCATTGGTTCGGGGTGCTGGATGTCGTACGGTGCAAAAGACACTGTGCCTACCCCAGGAGTCCAAAATTCCCAAGACAAATTCAATCTCCAGTACCAGGGTGGTCGTGATGAGAGATACTACGATTCGTACAGCCCTATCACGGTAGATTCTCAGGTGGGTACGCCAACGGCCTGGAACAATTATGGATTGTGGTTTGATCGTGACACGGTTGATCCATGGCAAGATGACATGTGGGGCAATCTTGATGGATGGACATACAATACTGGCGGCATTTACAACGTCGAGATTGCATATCACGCAATCAGCCCAACACAGGGTACTGCTTTTGCGACAGTCAACGGCGTGCCAGTTGGTTTTTATACGGCCTGGTCGGCAAACGGCCCCAATCATTCCTACAATATCGGCATGAGCTTCACCGGGGATATGACCCAAATGCAGATTTTTGGTGGATGCTGGTCAGGGACTGGTTCGGGCCAGAGTATTGCAAGAAATATCCAGGTCATAACAGATCAGTCTGTGTGTGGCCCTGGCACGCAATCTGCAGGGAACCGCTACTATTATTATGACCAGGGAGGTGACAGGGGCACAATAAACATGTCAGACGGCCAGATTTATGTGGCAACACTGAGGGATATAGACATGTCCATGTCTGGCAATGCAATGCCCCCGCAAACATCAGTAAAGAAATTCAGGATGCTGGTTGAAGACTGGGGACTGGGTTCTGGAAACGAGCAGATTCCTCTCCAGATGTACTGGAACATAAACCATCCCAACCCGCCAAATATTTTCTGGAGCCCCGGAATGAGCGCGCCAAGGCTTGAAAGTGTTGATGAAACAAACGCTGTTCAAAGAACTATGGATTTTGCACCGGGCGTAAGGGGATCTGGCGCGACCTCTGCCAACACTCCTTCCCAAGTCCCGGGGACTTTTGATGTCAGGCTGGTGATGGGTCAAATCGAGTCCGGGCCAGATATTGGCAGGTGGAATGTGATTCCTTACTATAGGTTGCCTGCCGGGGGCTGGACATCCTTTCCCGGTGGCGCGTGGATGACACCAACGGCATTTGACCTTACACAGGCACGCTTGACTTTGCAGATAAACAGTGATTCGGATGGGTGGACAATCTTTACACCGCCAACAGTCAACACAATAGATCCTTTTGAGTCCTATGTTGATGATGACTGGATTGGTTTGCCGTACATGGCAGAGGTCAATTTCCCATGCGATCCAGGCAACATACATTACATTGGTGTGGATGCCTTCCCGTCCATAAACCAGGCATACTCGGCCGCCATTCCTGGCGCAAATATAAATGTTGCACCTGGCGACTACCAGGAGACAGTTGCAATTAACCAGACAAAGGACGATATAACCATAAGGGGCATGTGCTGGACAGACCCGGGACTTTCACCCATAAACACCACAAGACCACATATCTCCGGCCCCAATGGAAGCTTGATTTTTGCCAACAGTGCACAAATAAACAACAACAGATTCGAGGACTTGATTATCACAAATGGCGTTCAATTCGTAAATTATGCCCCAATAAATAACCTGTCTTTTGATTTTGTTTATTTCATGGGAACGTTCCCTGGTCAAGTTCCGATATTTGCCATGAACCAGCCCCCAACAGGAATCGTGAGTAATTTCTACATGGAGAACTGTGTCATTGATGGTGAAAACAATATCAACAGGGCGGGCATCGGTGGCAACCGCTTTGCGGGTGATTTTACAATCCTGTCAACAGAATTTACCAGGATTATGAATTGGGGAGCCGTGATGGACATTGACATTGCATCCGATTACTCGCCATATGGTGGCAACGGGTTCCAGCTGGATGTTGTCACCTTCTCTGACAATTACATTCATCATTGCAACGGGTCCGTCTCTTTGAGGGGTCATTATATTCAAAAAACGACACAGGTCTTTGCCTCAAACAATCGATGGGAAACAATTGGTGGCAACCAGGGCCTCCAAGGTGAGCAGTGGGCGGCCCTAGAGGTCAACCATGCAAGCTACGCCAGGATTGACAACAATTTTGTGAATGGTGTTGTCTTGGGCATGTGGGGAGAGGGCCAGGCATTCCAGTTCTGGGACATTGCCATTCTGGATTGTTTTAGAAACACGATCATAAACAACTATCAGGGGATCTGGATATTTGGAGGCGAAGCCCAGGGAAGCTATGGCGGGCCGTGGCCAATCCCTGGAGGGTCAATCCACCACAATATCATCTGCGGCAACCAGGAGTATGGTCTGTCTGTTGATCCAAATTGCACAGGAGCAAACCCATTGCTGGCAGAAAACAACTGGTGGGGTGCAAATGATGGCCCTGAAAAAGATGGCCATGGCGATGAAGTGATCGGGCAGGCCGATTTCAATCCATGGCTTGTACTCAAAACGTTTGCCCTGCCAGCCAGAATCTTGATTGGTGGATCTGCATCGACCATTACCGGTGACATGAGGATCAATAGTGATGATGTGGACACCTCGGCCCAGGGATTTTTGCCAGACAACCAGATACTGGTGAATTTCAAGACAAATTTCGGCAGTCTGAATGGAAGTGGCGTTGATGCCTCGGCGTATGTCATAGGTGGTGTTGCAACTGTCACCCTCAGGTCTTCAAATACTGAGCAGATAGCAACTGTTTGCGCCAGTGCCGAGTGCAAGTCTGAATATTCCGAGGCCTGCGTCAAAGTGGAGTTTTATGGCAGGGTGGAATTCAAGATAACAAAGAATGCCGGAAAATCTGTCTATGGCGAGAAAGACAAGTTCACATATACCATCTTTGTCCACAATGTTGGCAGTGGAGATGCCGTGGATGTCACCCTCACTGATGTATTCCCGAGGGAGCTTGAGTTTGTGTCCTCCAGGCCCTCTGCAACATCTTCCAACACTTCCGTAAGGTTCTCCGTTGGTTCTTTGAGGGTTGGGGAGGCATTTACGGCCACGCTCACATTCAAACTCTCCGAGAAAATAGAGATCCCGGAAAATGGCCTAACACTCACAAATCTTGCGACTGTTCAGGGCAAGCACCACACATCCGGACAACAGGATTCAAAAACAGACTATGCCTCCATATTCATTCCAAGACAACAATCTGTGGAAGTCCTCCAGTTCGAGGTCAACTGGAAGGGGATTGACCTGAAGACAGGCAATGCAAAACTTGGCAATGAAGTGGAATTGCGGGCCAGGGCAAAAGGTGGCTCCTCGCCTTACAGATTGACATGCTCGTTTGGCGACAACAGTGCTGACCAGAGCGCCGATCTAAAGAATTCTGACAGCGAAGCTGTATTCAAGCACGCCTTCAGTCAGGCCGGAGACTATAATATTATTATCGCTTGCACTGATACCTATGGTACAACAAAGAGAGTCGAGAGGACCATACATTTAAAATAATTGAGTAAAGTTGTCCACTGAACACTGGGTCAGCAGTAGATTTTATGTTGGCTCTATTTTTAACATGAGTATACAGTTATTGTCATATCTAAGTTTTCCAAGCCTTCAGGTTCCTCTTTTGAAACTCAGAGTTTCATGGGATGTATATCAAAGAATTAATCATTCACAGATTTGTTCATAGACGTGATGTTATTTCAATAAAATAAGCTACAAAAATAAATCGGCACTGATCCTGAAAATCGTAAACAGCTTGTAACAAATTATTGACACAAAATGAGTACAAATATATTCTTGTAACAGGAGGTACCATGAGAAAAACTAACCTTGCAGTCGCAATATTATTCTTGTTTTCTACAGTCTTTCAATTTTTTGGGCCAATAAATTCTTTTTCTGTGAAATGCGACTGGCTCATGTATATGAACGGGCCGGAGCATTCCGGAAATGCAAATAGCGATTGCGCACCGTCCTCAAAGGACTTTAAAAAAACCTGGGAATTCAAGACTGGCGGGGGAATCTACTCGTCTTCTGTGATAAAAGACGGGCTCATGTATTTTGGCAACGCAAACAACATGTTTTATTGTGTTGACATCAACACCGGGTCAAAGAAATGGGACTTCCTTATTGGCGAAAGCTGCAAGAATGAGCAGAAAGCAATAATTGGTGGCACCATCTCGACACCTGCGCTTTTTGACGGGAAAGTCTATTTTGGGACAATCTGTGGAAGTGTCTTGTGCCTGGATGAGAAGACAGGCAAAAAGCTGTGGGAATACGCGAACAGGGACAAAGTAGAATCCTTCAACAGCGCAATCATCATTGCGGATGAAAAAATTTTTTGTGTTTCAACCGCACAAGTTGCTTATTGCCTTGATGCAAAAACAGGGAAAGAAATCTGGAAGACTGCCGTGTTGAACAACGAGATTTCTTCCCCGTGTTTTTATGACAATGAAATATATATTGCCAGCTCATATTTTTTAAAATGCCTGAATGCCAAGAGCGGCAAGGAACAATGGACTTACTGGCACCGCGGAAAAATAGTCGAACAAAGTGAGCCCTGTATATATGGTGGTAAAGTATTTTTCGGCACTGTTGATGGTTTTCTGTGCTCATTTAGCACATCTGGCGGAGAGAAAAGCTGGGAAAGGGAATTGCCAAAATGCGTAACCGGCATAGCATCTGACAAGTCTTGTATTTATTTTGGCGGGTTGGACAAGAAGATTTATTGCGCCAACAAATCTGATGGAAGCACGAAGTGGGAATACGCAATAGACACTATTCCAGCTGCTTCTCCTGTTGTTGGTGGATCGATGGTGTATGCCAGTTCAATGTCAGGTACTTTTTATGTCCTGGATGCGGAGACCGGTGATCTGGTCTGGTCATATAAAACTGGTGGCCCGGTCCTGTCAGCTGTATCGATTTATGATAAAAGGGTCTTTGTGGGGTCAATGGATGGAAACATGTATTGTTTTTCCAGTGATACCGTCACCCAAAAAACGTCACTGGAAAAAATTGTCATTACTCCTGAATTATCAGACGTCAAAATAAAAGAATCGGTCTTGTTTTCTGCTGCAGGCTATGATTCGGAGGGCAAAAAAATTGGCATAAATCCGAAATGGTCAGTAGACCCGCCAGAAATGGGCACCATAGCATCCAATGGAACATTCACCGCAGGTACAAAAGCTGGAACCTGCACAGTGAAGGCTTGTGTTGGCAATATATGCGGCGAGGCCCAGATAACGGTAATTGAACCGCAAATCCTTGCAAAGATTGAGGTCAGGCCGGAGCACAAAGAAATGTTTATTGGCGAGAGCGTGGTATTTGAGGCCACAGGATATGACCAGAATGGCAAGCAAATCCCCAACATCACATTTGTCTGGAGCACAAATAACGCATCTGTCGGCTCCATAGATTCGAATGGGCTGTTTTTGGCAAATGGGCCTGGCAGCTGCAGCGTGATTGCGAACTTGGGCGATGTTCGCGGCGCGGCCACGGTGGTAGTGGAGGACATTGAAAAAATCGAGCTTGAGCCTGATAAAATCAATATCAAAAAAGGGCAGACTTACCAGATAAAAGTCTATGTTGTGACACTTTCTGGCAGAAGGGCTGAATTAAACAAGGAATTAAAATGGTCCCTTGATCCAGAAGGCCAGGGGAGCATCACAAAAACAGGCCTGTTTACGGCCCCAAACGAGCCCGCATTGAAAGGGTCAATCATCTGTGAATATCTTGGCAAAACGGCCAGGGCTGAATATGCAGTCGAGGACGACAGAACGGCAAATATTACCCTATCAACGAATTTGCTTGATTTTGGCGAATTGGCCGCGGGCCAGACAAAGACACTGAAGCTGGTTTTGAAGAACACCGGCAACAAGGGTGCGCAAGTAAAGATCACAGCAGATTATGATTTTATCGTCATTGGCCAAAAAGAATTTTTGCTGGAAGCTGGTTTTCAAAAAGAGATGGCCGTAATTGCTGACAGCACAAAATTAAAACCTGGAAACACCTACAATGGTTCCATTCTGATAAAATGGGAGACGGGGGAATCAAGCGTCAAATTTGTGCTGAAAACTGCAGAAAAGCCGAAAAACTGTCCCAAACTGTCACCTGGCGAGTTCTATTTTGGCGACATCAAGCGTGGAAAATCAATGTCTTTGCCGTTTTCCCTGGATTTTCCGCAGAGCGGAACTTTCAAGGGCACGATAAAAGCTAGTGCCAGCTGGATTGAGGTGAACCCGTCGACGTTTACGGTAAACGGAAACAGGTTTGGTGGAACCATCTCGATAAAAGCATCTGCGATGCCGAAAGGAACCGATTTTGAGGAAGAAATCACAATCCAGGTTGAAGATTGCCCCGAGATAAAAGCAAAATTGAAAGTGCGAACAGAAAACAGCATATTCGTCAAACTCGTGCTTGGCGAGAAAAAGGCCCTGCTAAATGATGACGAACTTGAGCTGGATGTCCCGCCCCAGCCGGTTGGCGGCCGAACGCTTATCCCTGTCAGGTTTATTTCGGAATGTTTTGGCTGCAAGGTTGACTGGTTGCCCTCCGAGGGCAAGATAACCATAACGAGGAACGACTTTAAAATAGTCATCTGGAAGGACAAGAAAGAGGCGCTGGTGAATGGCCAACCTTTTGTTCTTGATGTTCCAGCATCCATTATTGCCGGCAGAACACTTGTACCGCTCAGATTTATCTCCGAGGCTTTCGGGGCCAAGGTGGAATGGAACCAGAGCACAAAGGGCATAACAATTCTCTGGGAGCCATTTTAGGGGGTTGGCTGACTGGGCCGGCTAATAAACGTTCCTCAGGCTCTAACCTCTTTCATTCTGGCGGGACGGAGCAATCAGTTAAAATTTTTCTGCAAAAACGACTGGTTGTTCCAGTCCTGCTGTATTTTCTTGGCAACCTTTTCCACAATGTTTTTGTCAATAATTCTCACGTTCATTTCAAGATTTGGTTTTTTGCAGGCAGAGTTTATTCCGGAATAAGTGAAGTTTGATGATCCAATCCACAATTTGTCGTCATCAATGATGCACACTTTTCTGTGGAAGGTTCTGTTACTTTTGAACCACCTTATTTCTTTCTTCTTGTTTTTCTCAAACTCTTTTTCGAAATTTTTGAGGGCAGCACGATTTTTTGAGGATTTGCTTATTTGGGTGTTCTCATTCTGCAAATCAACAATAATACTTATTTGCAGGTCTTTCTTTGTACTTTGAAGAAGATTGATAATGCTTGGTTTTTGTATCTTGCCATCATTAATACCGTCTGTTAGCATATAAATCTCGATCCAGATACGTTTTTTCGCTCCCTTGATCAATTTCTCCAGTTCGGCAAATGAGTTCTCCTCTGTGAACATTTCAATATTTTGCAATTGGCTGGGTTGTTCCAGAGTTCCGGTTTCCTCTCTTGCCCCGAAGACGCCCCAATCGCCCCTGGGCAGGGCAATAAAGAGCAATCCTGTCAAAATGGTGTTTGTGGCCAGAATGACCAAAAAAGTTTTGCTGTTCATGAAATCTCCTCCAGCGATTATTTCACCTCCACTTCAAGCACAAGCGAGGTGTCAACATGTAAAATGTCCACTACCTTGACCATTATCCTGTACTTCCCTGGCTCTTTGTAGGTGTGTTCTGCAAAAAATTCCAGCCCGCCATTTTTTGTCCTAAAAGACTGCCACTCGTTTTCAAAGATATAATTGCCGGTCCAGACTTCTTTTGCGTCCCCATTTTTGCCGATCCTGATGATTTCCCTTTTGCTGCCATAGTCAAAATCAACGGCCCAGTAGTCAATCCAGTCTTTCCAGGATTTTGTCAGTATCTCCGGCGGAGAGCAAATGCCATTCTCGTCTTTTGAGACCCTTTTGATTGTGCCGTTCTCGATTATCACCTGAGACTTTCCCTTTCTCAGTCCTTCCTCAACCATGGCAAGGTCGTCCTGGGTGTATGAGGTGGCAAAATTGGCCAGTGTGATGGTGACCTTTTTGCCCTCCACTTTTGATTTTGCCTCGATGTATGCGGCGTCATAAAATTTGACCTGCCCCTTCTTTACTGCCCTCTCGTCAAAGACCTCGGTCGGGATGTATTTGAAATTCATCTGCACTCCCTTGTCCTGGTAAAACTCCTGGGCGGTCTCCGGAACAAGGCCCATCTCACATTCAAAGCCAAGCACGTC
>JAGOOK010000036.1 GCA_017992555.1 Caldisericia bacterium
TCTTAACCGAACTTTTTAACCTTTAATTATGAAGTCATCAAAAAACCAGTGTTGTTTTGAATGCATCATTAAATAAACTCTAATTTGACTTAAACAAATTGTCGTATTAACTTTGAGTCCATGCAAATTCTCAATTCGGAGGACAGCGTGAGTCAAAAAGAGATTACAAGACGAGAATTGCTCAAGGTCCTTCTAGGCTTGCCGCTCCTAGGCTTGCTCGCAGGAGCGATTTCACCAATACTAAGGTTATTGAAGCCTTTTGGCAAACTTGGTTTGGCAATTCCACCACCATCTGTTGCGAGAGTTGTTCTCTCGAGCATGAGAGAGCCAATGCTTGCTGGCGGCGGGACAAGCTTTGCGGATGTTGAAGCCAACTACAACTCGATGAAAGAAATGCTTGGTTACTCATTTGAAATTGTTACTATCGACACTTCGATTCCAACTAAACCAGTAAAGATCAGCAATCCGGGAATATTGATCAAGGACAAGGAGGGCAAGCTCCATGTCTGGGATGCAAAATGCACCCATCTTGCATGCGTTATTTACTGGGACTCGGTTTCGAACAATTGGCACTGTCGTTGTCATGATGGTTTCTTTGACCCAGTGACCGCAAATGTCATTGCCGGCCCGCCTCCATCAGCCCTTAAGCCCTGGAAAGTGGAATGGGATCAAGGTTCTGGCGCTATAACAGTGGAAAAGGTGTGACCATGAGCCCAAGCAAATCCTATAGCCCTTTTAAGCCGTTGAATTTTCTCATAAATGGGACATTGGGAATTTTTGATGTCCTGAAGGCGGGTTTTGAATCAGTCAACATTCTCAACAGCCTTGGCTCAATAACCTTCCTTTTGCTGTTTATCCAGATACTGACAGGTTTTGTCCTGAGCTTCTTCTATATGCCGTCTCTGGACCAGGCCCAAAAATCGATCATGTACATCATGTCGGACAAAATACCTTATGGCCTTTTTATAAGGACGCTCCACAGGTATGCCGCTGATGCGATGATTCTCTTTGCGGCAGCGCACATGCTCAGAAAACTTTTTGCCCAGAGACATACAAGCACCAGATCGGTCGGATGGTTTGTCGGCGTTGCACTGCTGGTGTTCACAGTACTTATAACCATAACAGGCTATATTCTTCCGATGGATGGAAGAGCGTCTGAAATACTCAAATTCTTTGGAAGAGGCCAGATAACGGAGGTTGCCCTGCTGGTTATTTACAGGGCATTCCATATTGGAGCTCCAATCCTTGTCTTCGCTCTCCTTGTATGGCATTTTGCCAGGATTTCCAGACCGCCAGTTATCCCAACATTCGCCCTCTCATTGATTTTCCTTGGAGTTCTTGCCGTGATCGTCGGCCTGTTCCCAATCGCTGGCAAAACAGATCTCAAGGCTGGAAAATATGTTTTCGACTGGATAGGGCTATTCACAATACGACTCGGTAGTCCCACCATTGCGGCAAGTGCCTGGGGGTTCCTAATCGCAGTTCTGATTGCACTGCCATTTTTTGGCAGGAAGATTAAAACAGCCGCCGTTGTTGACCCTGTCCGTTGTTCCGGGTGTTTTACCTGTATCACGCTTTGCCCAAAGAACGCGATAACACAAAAGAAATTCAATGTATCCAGGAACAAGACAAAAGACGTTGCTTTTGTTGTGAGAAAAAAATGCCAGGCTTGTGGAATCTGTGTTGCTGGTTGTCTCCCGCAGGTCATTGACCTGGAAGGTTTTGAGAACAAAGTCATACTCGAGGAGGTAAAAGGTCTATGCCTTCAATAGAAGATCTCCCGATCAAAAGAAAAATAATCGTTTTCCATTGCGAATCGGCCCTGAAGGGCAAGGACCTTGAAAGCCACAAAGACAAGTTTCCCGAAGTCGGCTTTGTAAAGCTTTCCTGCACAGGCAGGCTCAATCCTGTTGTTGCCTTCAAGGCTCTTGTGGAGGGTGTTGGAGCAATCATCATATATGGTTGCCCGCTCAATGATTGCCACAATTTTGATGGAAACATGTTTGCAAAGCGCAGGGTTTTTGCGGCACAGTCAGTTGCAGAGGCCCTTGGTGTTGATCCTGAAAGGCTCTCCTATATTCAAAAAGATCCTCTTGATTATGGTGTCTTAACAAGGGAGATTTCTGCGATGAAGCGTAAACTTGACAGCATGGGGGTGGAAGCATGATGACAGAAAAAACCCTCGCCTATTTCAGGAATATTGTAAAAGAAGCCATAAAATCAGGGAGAATTGCCGGTTTACTTGGCTGGAGGGAAGTTGCTGACATGCCTGGAAAAACCAGAGCTTTTGTCGCTACTACTCCAGAAGAGGCAGACCTTCTGGTTTTCAACTCCTTTTCAAGAGAGAACCTTTCGAGGCTCCTTGGTGGAAAAACTTTTTATATACCGGAACTAAAAAAGGGGCAGAGGTTTGGTGTCATGGTCAAAGGCTGTGATTCCAGAAACCTTCTGGCCAACGTTGCAGAAAATAAGGTCGACAGAGACAATCTCTGGGTCATTGGCGTGAAGTGCCCCGGCACCATCGATATTGATCTTGTCAGGCTAGGTCTTGATTCTGACATCAAAAATATCACTGATGACGGAACAACATTGCATATAGAAATGCTCGACGGCAAGAAAGTCGATCTGGTGAAATCAGATTATTACGACCCAAGATGCCTTCGCTGCCCGTATACATCAGCGCTCGAGGTTGACGAGCTACTTCCTGATGACATGCCAAAAAAACCTACCAAGAACTGGGAAAAGTGGATGGAGTCATATCTCCAGAAACCTTTCGAGGAGCGCAGGGCATACATCATTTCCCAGCTTTCAAGATGTACAATGTGCTTCGCCTGTAGGGACGCCTGTCCAGGTTGTTACTGCAACACCAACTGCATCATGGATTATCCGAAGTTACCCGAACCCTATCTCCAGAAGGGAGCCTCTCTTGCCTCAATTATGACATACCATTTTATCCACTACTTCCACCTCTCCGACAGATGCACAAATTGCGGTGAATGCGCAAGGGCTTGCCCTGAGAGCATCCCGCTCAATCTCATAACAGAGCAGATTGGCTATATGACAAAAACAACCTGGGACTTTGAGCCTGGAATCAGCGACAAAGCAAAGACCCCACTGGCCCTGTATAAAGTTGAAGAAGTGTTGGGGAGGTGAACATGAAAATCAAAAAAGAAAAAATGCTCTCCCTGATTGATGAATCAAGAAAAACCCATGTTGTTTATGCCCCACAAAAAAACGGTGCGGTCACAAACTTCAAGAGGATTGAAGATATAAAATCGATTGACCTCAAAACTATAAGGACTGCAACACCAGCCAAAGAAGTGGTCTTCCCACAAACCGAATTGATATATAAAGTAGAAAAAGACAAGGTTCATCAGGCAGATGCCTCAAAACCAGCCATTCTGTTCGGGGTCAGGCCATGTGATGCCAGGGGCATCCAGATACTGGACAATTTCTTCCTTGCAAGAGACCGCAAGGATGGTGGCAAACAGCCATTTGAGGACCCATACTGGAAAGACAGAAGAGACAAAACCCTCATCATTGCAATTGCCTGCGAAAAACCGCTCTCGACATGCGCCTGCTCGTCCCTTGGAATCCACCCGGCCTCTGAAGCTGGTTCCGACATTCTTCTGATTCCGGAAGGTGATTCCTATCAGGTTATTGTTTCAACTGAAAAGGGAAAATCTTTTATAGAGGCCAATAAATCTGTATTTGAGGATGGTGGAGATGCCAAAGCGACCCAGGAAAAAGTCAAAAAGGCCTGCGAGTCGATGATGATTTTCAAACTGGACACTTCAAAAGCTGGCCAGTACATGAAGCTCTATGAATCGCCAATCTGGCAGAAAGTGAGCCAGGGTTGCATCTCCTGTGGCGTGTGCACGTTCTTCTGCCCAACCTGCCATTGTTTTGAAATGAGAGACCGCAAAACTGGTTCTGTCTCCTGCAACAGGGACAAATGCTGGGATTCTTGCCATTTCACGGTCTATTCGCTTGAAGCCTCTGGCCACAATCCAAGACCCGATATTGCAGCGCGCTACAGAAACAAAATTCTGGACAAGTATCAGTACCACATGACACTCTATGGAGAGATCGCCTGCACTGGATGCGGAAGGTGCTCTGATCTTTGCCCGGCAGGGATCTCGCTTTCAGAAACATTAAAGACCCTGGGAGGTGCGCTGTGATGAACCCGTATCTGCCAGAGATGGCCGCAATTGAAAAAATCGAACAGGAAACGCCAAATATCAAAACTTTCTACATCAAAAGGGATGGCGGGAATTTTGACTATAATCCCGGCCAGTTCTGCATAATTGGAGTTCCTGGTGTTGGTGACTGCTCGATATCCATCGGCAACACTCCAACAAAGAGGGAACACCTTGAGCTGACCATCATGAAAGTTGGTGCAGTGACCGAGAAGCTCCACGGAATGAAGGTTGGTGATAGGGTCACTTTGAGGGGCCCTTATGGAAATGGCTTCCCGAAGGATACGCTCAAGGGAATGAACATCAGTTATATGGCCGGTGGCGTTGGTTTCTCTGCCATCAGCAACATGCTCACTTACTCCCTCGACAAGAGATCTGACTACGGCAAGATAGAGATACTCTATGGTGCGAAAACACCTGCTGACCAGGTCTTCAAAAACAAGATTTTTGAGTGGGCAAAAGTCAAAGATGTTGAGGCGAAGAGGTCATGCGACAAGGGTGACAGCACATGGAAAGAAGACGTTGGTGTTGTCGGCCAGTACTATGATCCAAACTTCAAAAACAGGTCAAAGTTGCTGTTTGAAATTGACCCAGGTTTCAAGAACACTGCAGTTGTCATATCAGGGCCACCAGTGATGATCAAGTTCACCCTCATTGGGCTGGACAAGATAGGGTTCCCGAAAGACAGAATTTTCGCTTCTCTTGAGGCCAGAATGAACTGCGGTTGTGGAAAATGTGGAAGATGCAATGTTGGACACAACTACGTCTGCCAGGACGGCCCAGTGTTCACATCAGCCCAGATCGCCGCAATGCCGGCGGCTTTTTAGGAGGCCAGAATGGACAAATTTGCAAACTGGCTTGACGGCTTGACGAAATCATGGATGAGATGGTGGAAGACAAGAGGCCTCAAGGTCAATATCTTCGATGAAGAGACACCAAAAAAGAAAAAATCAAATCCGTTCTACTGGATTGGTGGTATGCTCTACATTCTCCTCATCCTTCAGGTGGTCGTTGGTATTGTGCTTACATTCTTCTATGTACCAGACACCTCCCCTGTTGAAAAAGTTGATCCTTCAAAGGTCATGTATGGTCATGGCCTTACGATTGAAGGGGCAATGAAGGAAGCAGAGGAATTCAGGGTAAAAATTGATGCTGGTGAAATGACCGAGGACGAGCTCCTCACGCAGGAGGAAATTACCCAGCGCGACGAGGAAAAGGCCGCCCTTACAACAGACGCAGAAAAGGCCCTTGTTGATACCAAGTGGGCAACGATAACCAGCCAGCGCAAAGACATACTGGCCATGGAAGGCAAAACCCCGGAAGAAATTGTTGCCGACCTTGGAGTCATCGTATCAAAAGCGTACATATCTGTTGCAGACATTTCTGGCAATCCAGTAACCAGGACGATAAGGGGAATACACAGGTATGGTGCATATTGCTTCATTGCATTGCTCATGCTTCGCTGGCTTAGAATGTATTTCAATGGTGAATTCAAAAAACCCGGAGAACTAACCTGGATAATTGCAACGCTGGTTGTCTGCATTTCAACATTCTCGGGTGTAACCGGTTACCTTCTCCCGTTTGACCAGAGGTCTTATTGGGCCACAACAGTAGGAACGCAGATGCTTGATACTGTTGATCTTCTGCCTGGTATTGGTCCTTTGGGCTTGGGTGCCGCGCTCAAGTTTATTGGTCTTGGTGCACACCAGGTTGGCCAGACAACAATTCTAAGGTTCAATATATTGCATTACCTGTTGCCAATCGCCATGTTCCTCGCGGCCGAATTATATTTTATCAGGTCGAGGAAGAAACGCCCGAAACTCAACTGGGTCATGTTTGCGATACTGGCGATTGTTATAATTGGTGCAATATTGTATTTACCTGCAATCAGTGAGCCACCGCCAAACACAGTCAAGACACCCGACCACATCTTGCCAGACTGGTACTTCTTGTTTGTCTACTTCTATCTCAAGTTCTTGCCTGGTGCCATTGGGCCATTACTGACAGTGCTATTTATTGTGTTCCTTGTTGCCCTTCCTTGGATTGACAGGAGTGAGCAACGAAATGCCTCTGGAAGGCCGGCCTATACAACGCTTGCGATTGGTGGCCTCACCTTCTTCCTCATAGGCTCTCTGGTGTCTTACTGGATACCATTCAAGGATGCCGACAGGAACATATACATATACACCATACTCCTCTTCAATGGGTTTGTGTTCGCTCTTGCTTTCTTCCTTGAATATATATGGAGGAGAAGGGTCTTAAGAAAGAGGGCTGAAAAAGCCCTTGCTCTTGGAGTAAAAAGTCTGTGAAGAATGAATGGATCCTGATTTTTATCCTTGCCTTGCTGGTTGGCGTGCTTTCACTTGCGCAACTCGTCCAGACGGCAAAGGTGTTGGGAGAACTGGGTCCATTCGGTTTTGTCCAGCTTGCCATCTTTGGCCTTATCTTTTTAGCCATGATGTTTCTTCTGGTTTTTGGAATGTATGCCTCAGAAGACCACAGGGGAAAGGTAGTCAAAAGAGTAAAGCTGTTTGACAAGTGGCTCGCAAAGGAGAAAAAATGAAGCAAGAGAAAATAACCGCAGTAATGGTGCTGCTTGTTCTTATTGCACTTGGCTGTTTTCTTGCGATAATGACGCTCGAGCTGGTTGATGGCATGCAGAGTGCCGCAAGAATAGACAAAGTAGGGCTTGCATCAAGTCTCAAGCCACTCCTGAAATATAATGGCCTCCAGCAATGGGTTGTGATGCTTTTTGGCACCATGTTGCTGTTTACCGGCCTTGCAGTCCTCACATACAACTATCAGAAAAAACTTTAGTGGGAAAGAATTATTGGCTGGCTATCTCTTATTTGCTTGCCTCGAAACCGCAGGCCCTGGGAAAATTGAAAGAGAAAGGGCCAGAGGAAATACTGAAAGATTTTGGCAAGCAGGAGATTGAGACAGCCATAAGCACCGGCCTTTCTGAAATCAAGTCATCAGGCATTGAATTTGTTTGCCAGGATAATGAGAGATACCCAAAAAAACTTTTTGACCTAGAGTGCCCGCCAGCGGCACTCTTTGTTTTTGGCACGCTTCCTGAATCTCAGGACCTTGTTGCCATGGTTGGAACAAGAAAAGCCTCGCCACATGGAATAGGGATTGCCAGGAACATGGCTTTTGAGTTTTCAAAAACAGGGATTGTTGTGGTTTCTGGAATGGCAGATGGGATCGATTCAGCTTCACACTGGGGAGCTCTTGATGCCGACAAACCAACAATCGCTGTTCTTGGGTGTGGGATAAACCAGGCCAGAAGCGCGACACAAAGGGAGCTCAAAAAGAGGATTTCAGGAAAGGGTGCCATTGTTTCGGAGTTTCCACCTAACTTTCCAGGTGACAGATGGACTTTTCCCTGGCGAAACAGAATAATTGCTGCCCTCTCTAAAGCTTGCCTTGTTATTGAAGCTCCGAAGTCATCTGGTGCACTGATAACAGCTAAAGATGCGCTGGATTTGGACAGGTATGTATTGGCTTGCCCCGGGCTTCCTGGTATGCAGAATTTTGAGGGTTGCAACAGACTCATAAAAGATGGCGCTCTGCTTGTAGATTCACCTTCAGATGTTCTGTCTTTGTATGGGAAGACAACCCTTTATACTGATGAATCTTTAAGCGAAACAGAAAAGGCTGTCCTGCTGGCTTGTGAGGTACCATGCAGGATTGATGAAATATGTGACAAGACTGACCTTAATGCGGAAGCATTGTTGGGGATAATCACGGTTCTTGATATAAAAGGACTTGTAATAAAGCTCCCTAATGGTTTTTATGCGAGCCGGTCATTTTCCGATACAAAAACTGGAAAAAATTGATTCAAGAACTTCCTGTGATGCGCCGATGCCATCAAGCTCAGACATTGTCTGAAAAGCGGATGAAAGCTCAAAAGCCATCGCATCATCGGTCTGGCACTCAAGCGCTGATGCAACTGAATTCTCAATGGTAGCAAGAAGTGACATCTGCCTCTCTGTTGCAGCGAATGGTTTTTGACCCAAAACTTGCAGTATCTTTTTATAAAGCTCGTCTATTCCTAAGCCATATTTGCCTGACACACGAAGCCAGCCTTTTTGAACTGGAAACCCTTCCCTGTCAGATTGGGATTGCACCATCAAAAATCTTCCATCAGCAAATCCTGGCCTTACTGTGGAAGGATCAAGCCAGACGATGCAGTCAGCCGAATCAAAGAGCTTTCTAAAAGATGATTGTCCTGCATCCGAAGAACCGTTCAGACCGGGCCCGTCCACAAGCTCGACTGTTCTGCCGGCAATCTTTGTTGTCTGTGGTACCCAATCCCTTGTTGTGCCTGCAGTATCTGATGTGACTGTTCTTTCAAAACCAAGAATGAAATTAAAAAGTGTTGATTTACCTGCATTTTGAGGTCCTGCGAGTACAACTCTTGGTAATCCAGGTTTTGAGCATGAGCCCAATAGGGATTTTATCTTGAAAAGAAGGTTTGTGGTCTGCTTTTTTGCGGAGTCCTCGTTGCTGACATCATTTGGAAAGCTGATGGAGGCCTCCAGAGATGAGATGATAAAGAGAAGATCATTCCTTATTTCTTCAAGTTGAGGCTGGAGTCCTTTTGAGGCATCCGTGGAGCTGGTGAGGGCATTGGCAAGCTCAAGATCGGCAAGTCCAGCCTTTCCATTCATGAATGCTCTCATTGAAAACTCACCCGGTTTGGCTTGTCTTGCACCTAATTTGCCAAGCATAAAAAGGATTTTGCCTATGACTGCCTGGCTGCCGTGAACTTGTATTTCCACGACATCCTCACCGGTGAAGGAATTGGGTGATTTAAATACCAGTACAACTCCAGAATCAAGTTTTTCACCGTCTTCGCTAGCGACATCCCTGAAGCCGAATTTACCGGCATCAGGGAGCCCGGCGGGAATTATCTTTTCTGCTATATCAAAGGCATTGTCCCCGGAGATTCTTATTATTCCAACTGCTTGTGGTACCGGGGCGGTTGCCTGGGCAAATATTGTTTCCAATTACTTCCTTAGATCGACCACAACCCTTCGCCTCGGTTCTTCATCGATCGAATGTGTGAAAACCGAAGGATTGTCTTTTAGAGTTGTGTGGATGATGCGCCTTGCAAATGCTGACATTGGCTGGAGTTCTACCGGCCTCCCGAAACGCCTGACTTTGAGGGCGGCGTTCTGGGCGATATTCTTCAGTATGTCAATCTGGCGTCTTTTGTATCCGCCAATATCAAGGGTGATCCTAACCGCGTTCCATTCTTTGCGCTGGAGGATCATATTGATGATGAACTGGAGGGAAGCGAGGCACTCCCCGGATTTTCCAATGTACACTGCAGGGTCGTCCAGTTCGACGGAAACAAACATGGTGTCTATTTCTTTTGATACCCTGACATGTGCATCTTCCCCCATATTTTTGAAGAGCTCGGGGATGAATTCCATAAGGAAGTCTTTTACTTGGACTTCCTGCATCTTTGTGTTTTTCTGGTTATTACCATTGCTCATTTCTTTATTCCCTTTGAAACTGGTTTAATGATTCCTGTTGGAATGAATTTTCCAAAGGCTCCTTTGTTATAGACCATTTGATGAATTATAGAGGCAAGGTTGAACATGAACCAGTAAAGAGAGATGCCCGATGGGAAATTGATACCGAAGAGGAACATCATTGCTGGGAACATGATCTGGAATGACGCACTCTGCTGATCCTGTCCTGGCATTGTGGACACTTTTTGCTGGAGCCATGTAGAAGCCGCAAGAAGAATTGGCATGATATAGAATGGATCTGCAAGACCAAGTGAAGGAAGCCAGATAAAGTTGGCATAGTTGAGTGGTGCAAATCCGCTTATTCCTGAATAAAGCGCCATGACGATCGGGAGCTGGATTAGGAGTGGAAGGCACCCGGAAAGGAAGTTAACGTTGTTTTCCTTGTAGATGGCCATCGTCTCTTCCTGGAGTTTTTGTGCATCTTCTTTTCTTGGATACTTCTGCTTGAGTGCATTCAGAAGTGGTTGTATCTTGGCCATCTTTTCCATGTTTTTGAACTGTGCGTTTGAGAGTGGCCAGAAACACAGCTTAACAAGCAGCGCAAAGATGATTATTGTGATTGCGTAGTTGCCGAATCCAACTGTTTTTGCAAGGCCATCAATGACCCACCTGACTGCAAATGTGTACCAGGTGACTTGTTTGACTTCTATGTTCCCTTCAATCTCATTTGTTTGCATCGGCAGTTTTGTGTCTGCCGGTTGCCAGGTTATCTTTATTTTTGCTTTGTATGAGCCAAGCTCAATGTCTGGTCCTGTTGCGAGCATGAACTTTGCTTCGAAAGAATCACCAGGAGCAAGCTTTCTTTCTGGGTTGTCTGGTGAAACCACGAGCGAGCTTTTGAAAATTGGCCTGAAAAAGCTGTCTTTTTTGGCTTCTTCCGGTGTGAATTCCTTGAGCTGTTTTCCGTTTATTGACAGGAGCTCAACCTTCAGATCAACCATGTCCATTACGCCGTCACTGTCACTTTTTGGGTTTTCAACCTTGACCGTATAAGTGAAATTGCTGTTTGGATAGCTCTCGGCGTCTGAGCTTACAATGATTTTTTTGGCGCTTGGCGGGTTGATGTTTTCGTTTACATTGATTTCTGATTCACCAGTGACTGTTTGACCGTTTGATTCGAGAGAGAAGGCAATTTTTTTGGCGCCAGATTTTAGGGATGATAAAAATTCGATCTGAAATTTTATTTTCTCGGTGCTACCTGCATCAATCCTCTGAATGCCTATTTTTTCCTGCGAACCCTGTACTAACCTAGCACCTGATTCCAGGCCTAGCGGTTTGCCATCAAAAGAGGATATTGTAACAAATGCATTTTCGATTGATTCACTGCCAGTGTTTGTTACTTCTACTGGAACAATACTGCTGTTCCCTGCCAATGCCTCAACAGACGTGCTGAATTTGACTGAGAGTTGAGCTCCTGATACCAAACCGGCAACCGGCCAGATGGTCAGAAGTGTTATCGCCAATATTGCTGCTATTTTTTTCATTGATACTCCTTTTCAGGGAACCGGATCATATCCGCCTGGCATTCCTGGCCTGCACCTTAGGATTCTTTTGATGGCGAGGAAGCCACCCTTTATTGGTCCATATTTTAAAATTGCGTCATAGGCATATCTTGAGCATGTTGGGGTATAGATGCAGTGTGAAGGGATGATTGGCGAGATGAGTGTTCGGTAGACTGATATGAGGAAGAGAAATGGGACTGACAATGCTTCTTTGAATGCATCTGCGATATCAGTTTTGATATTTCGGAAGATAGTTGAGTTGGGTTCATCCCCAGCACTGACGTCCTTGCAATTATTGCTATGCCAATGTTTTTGTCGACACATGTTTCAGATAATACAAAAGCCTCCCGTAAAAGTCTCCTTGCTCTGTTTCTTGTGTGTGCTTTTCCAAGACTTTTTGGTGAAATGTAGGATACTGCGCCACCAGATTCAAGGCCCTCCAGATAAACTATCCTGAGGGCCTTTGAGTGCACTGATGAACCTGATTTAAAAAGATTGTGGATCTGCCCCGCCGTTAAGCGATCGGGGAGTTTCATGAAATGGCAATTCTCCAACGACCCCTGGCTCTCCTGCGAGCCAAAACGGCCCTTCCACCTCTCGTTCTCATCCTAGTTCTAAAGCCAGAGACGCGAAGACGCTTGCGATTGTGTG
>JAGOOK010000037.1 GCA_017992555.1 Caldisericia bacterium
GATCACATTCAATTATTTCTGCAATAAAACATTACAATAGACCAATTTATGGTGTCCAGTTCCATCCGGAGCTTCCTGTTCCAGGTCTCTGGAGTGGAAGAGAATTGATGGGCAAATTTATCGAACTGTCAATATCAGGAGCCCTGACTCCTCAGTAGACCCCTTTCGGAAGGGAATTTTTTGGGGCAACCAATACCTGATAAAAAAGATACAATCTTGATGTATTTGAGGGATCGTCCTCGAAAGTCGTTACTTTTTCCCTGCTCAAAGTTTTGTCTCTGGAGACTTTCACGATAACATACTGGTTTGCCGCTTTGTCATATAGAAGGTTTTCGAGTTCCCAAACTTTTGTGATTTTCTGGGTGTCTACTTCTACGATTATGTCTCCAGGCAAAAGCCCTGCCTGCTCGGATGGCCCGGAAAGACTCAATTCATTTATCTCAAGACCCTGAGGGGTTTCATTTACCTTTATTCCTAATCTTCTAGGATTCAAAAGTGATTCGAGCAGTGGGAGATATTTGGGGTTTGAGCAATCAGCAAAGGCCTGATCGACAATCTCCTCCAGCTTGGTGTTTTCCATTACTGACATGTCGCCATATCCAAGTTGAGGGGAGAATATGTGCCCATATTTCAGGCTTGATTTCAAAGTATATGCTCGGAGGTCCGTTGGCATATCCGGGTTGTCAATCCATGTAGATAGTGAAAAGGCGAGATCAGCAAAAACTTGCTCTCTTGGAGAAAGAGATGCGCCATATTTCTGGCATACCTTCTCAATCGATTTCGTGTCATATTCTTTTCTCGAAACGGAATTTTGCAGGATTGCATTCAGAAGTGCGGAATCAAATGATTCCTGCCCGGCCATTGGAGGTACAAAGAGTATTGCCGTTTTTCCTGCAATAATCACCCTTGTAAGGCCAGGTGGCAATGATGGGTCGACCTGAATAACAATATTTTCAAAGGGAAGGGTAGTTTTTGCAAAATTGGCGATTTTCTCTGCTCTTCCACCAAGTTTGTTTGCAAAAGTTATTGAATCTTTGGCAATCTTGATGATTGCGTCGTGGCTACTGTCGAGCTTTTGCCATATTTTGGCAAGGTTCTCTGGTGGATTGGGCTTCAGGGAGCCATTGGCATCAAGATAATTGTTGATGTCAGAGCTTGTCAGGCCAGTATTTGAAACATACTCTCCAAATTGGCCAAGATTCTGGTTTGTCGCTGATGTCATCAAGATTGACATTTTAAGGGCATTCCAGTCTGGTTCGTTGCTTATCTGTATAGATGCCTTGCCACATGCAACAAACGCAATCGGAATCAATATCATGGAAGCAAGATATTTTTTCATTGTTCCTCCAGCACTGAAAGGGCCTCATCAAGATCGGGCGGGTTTGGATAATTATACATGAACCCTCCAGGCCTTTCATTGTAATATGGCCTGTTGCATCCCCTGCAACCGGGGTTCTGGAAATCCTCAGGCTCGAGAAGCTGCCTTGGCAAGGTTTCAAGCACCAGTTTTCCGTTTTGATAGTGCAAATTTGTATCTGGATTTTTTCTTATTATTGCTAATGCGATTTGCACCATCCTGTATCGTTTTGGCTCTGGTGGGGTATTATTCTCAAGTGGAGTTCCTTCGATTGGGGTGAATGCAAACAGGGAGATGCTGGCACCTGCTTTTACGATTTTTCTCGCAAGCTCTACTAGTTCCTCTTCGGTTTCCCCAAGCCCCATTATTAAATGTGTTGCCACCTTGCCGGGCCACTTTATTAACAGTTCTTCAAGCAGTTTGAATGAGCTGGACAAGTCTCTTCCCTTGTAGGTTTTTGATAGTTCTTCTGTAGAGCAATCAAGTGCAACTGATACCGAGTCACACCCCAGACCAAAAAGCAGTTCTGCTTGTGCCAGATTTTCAATGTGCATTGATGCGGATATTGGAGCACTGTTTGTCTTTTTTATTTTGGGTAGAAGTTCACAGGCTTCCTCGAATGCTGAGTGTGATTTGACGGCTTGGATGCAAATCCTGTCCAACTGTACGAAAGTGAGTTTTTTGATGGCCTCATTCAGGTCAATCTCTGGCCAGGTTATCCTTGAGAGCTTATCACTCTGGCCTGCCGATTGCGCACAAAAAGCGCAGTTCCCGGAACATTCCTCGCCAACAAGGAAAAATGCCGTTTTTGGACTAAATGGAAAGCCACCGGGCTTCAAACCCAGTAGCTGAAGTGTACCGTATGAAGCTCTCACAATTCAATCACTAGCTCCAGGTCTATGCGTTTGTCTTTCGGATCATAGCTGATTGTTGCACCAAGAGTGTCTTGGGCTATAAACCTAAGTGGAACCATGGTAGAACTGCCCTGAATGAATGGGGCCGCTTCTAACCTGACAACATCGCCATCGAGGAAAGCTGTGTCTGAGCCTATAGAAACGATACATTTGTGGGTCTTGCCTTCGACAGTAACAGACCTTGTTTTCTGGTTCCAGATGACATTGGCTTTCATGTTTTCGGAAACAAACCTTACAGGGACAAATGTTCTGCCATTCTTTACTGTTGGTGGTGCATCAAGATAGATTGTCTGTCCGTTTACTTGTGCCCTTGGGCTGCCAACCCACATGGTCATTTTGATGATTTCCTGGGCCACATAATTGACAGTTTTCTTCCATTCCGTAATGTTGCCAGCCTGGTCGGTAACTATCAAAGAAAGCTCGTTTATGCCCTTCTTGAGGTCAAAGCAGACAGAGAAAGCGCCAGATTGATCGGGTGATACCGGTTTACCGCCTGCTTTTATTGTTGTGCCTGGTTCTGTTGTGCCTCTTATGCAGAGTGTCTGACTGTGGACGATTTCTCCTGGGTCCTTTATTGAAACCACTGGTTTGATTGTGTCAAGCTTTACCTTGATTATTTTTGTGGCCTCAAGACCCGCTTCGCTGATAGTTCTTACTTCAATTTTGTTTTCACCTTCAAGCAGCATCAGGTCGTACTCGAACGAGCCATCGGATGCCACAGGTTGCGGCGTACCATTGAGATAAATCTTTGCCGTAGGATTTGTTCTGCCTTTTATTTTTATGTTGCTTGTGGAGAATATCGCTCCATCTTTTGGCTCATCAACCGTGAGGTCTGGAGGCAGATTGTTGATTGGTGTTTTATCCTGCAAGTAAAATTTACATACGACATCTTTTGAGCCACCATTTGTGAAGATTGAGAGCCTTCCTGTGTAGTTTGAATTTACAACAAGATTGTGTTCCTCTTTTGGAGCGACAGTTATTGAAAGATCAAACTCTTCTTTTGCGAATTTTTCAAGATCGGATGTTATCCAGATATTGTGTATTTCAACATTTCCAGAGAGACCTTCTTTGCCCATATTGGAAACATGGACTTTGAGAGTTTTGCTCTCGTCGTATTTTATCGATCCAAAATCGAGTTCAGTTGGATCAACCTGTAAGATTGGTTTGGTGGCCGGTTCTTTAATCAGAAAATTTCCTGCTTCGCCCTTTAGCTCCACCTGGTCAAAGTTGATTTTTCTCCCCTGGAGCTTTGTAATGCCAATGATTGCTTTGCCTGATATGAGAGCTTTGAATTTGATTGTAAAGATTGTTCCCTGGTCTTTGAGGTTTGTTTTTCCGTCAATGTTTGAAAGCCCTACAAAAATCTTTCCGCCGTCTTTTGTTGATGTGACTTTTGTCTGGAACAGTGGTTTGGGATCAGCATTAAGAAGTGTGCCCTCCTCTATCTCCTTGAACTGGACAAGTCTGTTGTTGTATTCCAGCTCAAAAGACATTGCATATACGTCTTTTAAGCCAGATGCCCTTATGTCCACTTTTATCTCAGAACCGGTTAAAACATCGGATTCAAGCGGTTTGACAGTTATTGTGCCATCTATGGCCAGCGCTGAAGCTACCGGCGCAAGTATTGACAACGCAATCAAAAAGGCCAGTGTTTTTTTCATTAGCAAGCGAGCATCCTCTCTAGTACCTGGGCCACTCCATCTTCGGAGTTTGGCGGGGCGACTATATTGGCCATTTCCTTGACCTGATCTGTTGCATTTCCCATTGCAATAGACACCCCGCATACACCAAATGTGGAGAGGTCGTTCTCCTGGTCACCAAATGCCACCGATCTTGAAAGATCAATACTATTCTGTTCTGCCCAAACCGAGAGTGCCCCGCCTTTTGAGACGCCCACAGTTCCGACTTCCATGAATGTTGACCATGAAAGAACAAAATCCAGCACCCCAGCATACTCTTTTTTCATCTGTGTATAAATACTGTCCAAGTAGTCAGTTTTGTTCTCGACGACCAGCATTTTGGTGATGTCCTGTTTTTTGTTTTCGAAATGCTCTGAGAGATCATCAACCAGAACAGCTTTTAACGAGACTCTTTTTTCATACCTCTCGAAATAATCATTTGCGTCATCAAGATATAACACATCATCGACATAAATGCCTATTAAATCGACATTCCCTTTTAGCCTTTTTATTAGTTCTACAGTTGGTTCCCAAGGGGTATTGCTTTTTATTGTCGGTTCTTCATCATCGAGGTTTTTGACCCACGCTCCGGAGTAGGCAATTATTGGCATATTGAATCCCAATTGTCTTGCATGTGGCTCAATGGATCCGAAACGCCTTCCTGAGGCAATCACAATCTTGACGCCTTTTTTATGGGCATCCCTTAAACATTCTATGTTTCTTTCAGTCATAGGGCCTGTGGGTGGCAAAAGAGTACCATCCAGATCAAGGCAGACCATTTCCATCATTTTGAGAGAGGGCCCTTTGTTGAGAAAGGACGCCTTAGCCTGGCAATAAGCGGTGATGTGGCATTGGACTGGTAATAGGACTCGAGGTCAATCCCAAGCCTCTTGAAAAGCTTGTTTTCAGAAGTCAGATAAACAAAAATTGCTTTTAGGGTTACCAGAAAAGGCACTGCAAGCAAAACCGACAATGGCCCAAAAAGATTGTAGAAAGAAAACATTACAATGATAACAAAAAGTGGATGTGTTTGTGCTTTTTTTGCAAGCACCGGGGTTGCAATGGCCTGGGTAAGGCCCTGCTCGATGGCAAGAAATCCGATCATGTACCAAATGAGAATGTAGAAGGAACCGCTAGGATTAATTGGTGTTGGAAGCGCTGCGACGGCGGCAAGCAAAATACCTATTGAGAATGAGAAAAGTGGACCAATGTATGGCACCATTTCACCAAGAGCAACAATTATGCCTATTATCAGGGCAGAAGGTATACCAAGGATAAAACACAACAAACTTATCATGGTGCCGGTAAAAAGGGAAAGCAAAAATTGTGTTTTTACATACGTCCAGATTTGGGTGTAGATGGAGGCAAACAGTTTTTTTATATTGTTTCTTGACGTGTTGTTTGGCAGCATAGCAAACATTGCTGCATTGATGTATCTCCAGTCCAGCAAGAAAAAAGTTGAAATAATGAGGATGATGAAAGCCTGAAAAAGAATTCCGGCAGCAGCGGTTGCTATATCTGCAAGCCCTTTGACGATGAATCCTGATATTGCGCCCAATGAGGATTGCAGTTTTTCAAAAACCGAATTTAGCGCTGTGTTGAGGGTTTCCGGACTCACGCCATTTGTTAGGCTACTCAGCCAGTCGGTGACAGTTTCCTTGAGGATCTTAAGGTTGGTGCTACTGAAAGCTTCTGAAAGTGTTTTGGCTTGTCCTATGAGTGCCTGGAAAGCTGGCACCAAAACTACAATAAACAGACAAATGATCAATAGATATACAAGAAGCACTGCAACAATGCGGGGGAGCTTCAAATGCAACTCTTTGCCTTTGGGTAGCCTGATTTTTCCATGATTGAAGAACTCCACGAGCGGCCTTGCAACAAAAACAAAGACCAAGGAGGAAACAAATAGGACTATAACCGGACTCAGTTTGGTAAAGAGTATATAGATGAGGAATATTGCCACGATTGGGGCAAGGACCCCAAGCAATATCTTAAAGTAGTGATTAAGCTCCCCGCGCGTTATTACAAGCATTTTACCTGTTTAATGAAGCTCGTCTACGGCTTCTTGGACCTTCTCGCTGCCTTTTTTGAGGGAGTCCTTTACTCTGTCAACGAGTTCCTGTGTTTTGAACTTGAAGTCTTCTGTGAGCTCCTCAGACTTGTCTTTTATTACTTTTCTTGTTTGTTCACCTGAAGCTGGCGCGAAGAGTACTCCCAGCAGAAAACCAATTGCAGAACCTAGTACGATTCCTGCAAAAAACCCTGTGTCTTTTTCACTCATGTTTTCCTCCTTTATTTTTTCTTTTTCCTATCCTGCCCAGAAAAGACATTATTCCCGATAAAACCCCGAATGTTTTTGGTATTCCTGATTTGAGGAGATATGGTGCGAATTGCAGAAGTGAACTAACGCCAGTGACAACGGAGTCCATTGATTGTGTTACCTGGTTGACCCTCGTCATTACGATACTGACTGTTGGGGCAGTTTCTTTTACTATCTGCTCGACCGAGGGGAGTATTTCTTCATTAAGTTTTTTTGCGGCTTTTTCTGCCTCATCGAGAGTCCTCTTCATTTGCAGGAGCATGGGTACTAGGTAGGCCACTATTACGATGGCGCTGAGGGCAAGAAGCCCAATCAGTATCCAAAGAGCAATTTCCATTGTTGGTGTCACTATGGTGTATGCAGAACTCTGGAACCCGTTTTCTGTTTGGGCAAGCAGTGTGTCTATTTGTTGCATCTGTCCTCCTAACGGCCCCACATATGCCGTGTTGCTCAAGGGTTCACTGCACCCTCAATTAAGTGGGCTTAGACCTTTCTCTGGCATATCCAGTGAACCACTTAAGGCTCAACAGGCCCGAGTTTATCTTGCCCCATCGTTCACTTGTTAGCAGTAAACATTTACAATCACGCACATCGCAGGGCGTATTTGGATTATAGAAAGATTGCTGGTTTTATCAACCCAAACCTAAAACATAATTGGCAATGCCCACGACAAGTGCAGTCAACAACGAGCAAACAAGCCAATCCTGTAGCAGCCCAAATTTCTGCCTTGATCTGGTTGCCACCGACATCGGTGCCAATCTTGCTGCCTCTTCCATAAACGCCTCGCTTGAATGGACAGAATCAAGCCAGATTGAGAATGCCTGCCTTGGCTGGCCGGAAAGAAAGAAATCCATTCTGAGGCCAGAAATCCTTCCACAGTCGGCGAGCCTGATCAGTGAAACTTGGGGTACCCTGATGGATTTTCTTGAGGTCTCGATTGTACAATCGTCGAATGCCAGCAACAATCTTCTTCTTGGAAGCATGGTAGTTATTGGAAAAACTATACAGAATGAAGCTATCGCAATGGCAATTCTTGGTATTGGCTGGAGAATGTTTTCTGGCAACCAGAAAAGTGTTACTGGCAGGACAAGTGATAGCGCCCATGACAACCATGTAGGAAGTCCGGCCCTTGCCCTCGTTACTTTCAAGCGAAGACCCTCACGTAGATGAGCCAGATTATAAGAGCAATGCTTACAAGCAAACCCCAGTCAAGGAAATGGTACGATGCCCTTACTTCTTTATATGCTGCACCTGGGACAGCTTCTTTGATAGTATCAACAAGACCGTTTGGGTCCACAAGCTCGTTGAGTACGATGGACGCTTTTGGCCTAGTTGTGTCTGTCCAGATCTGGAATTCAGGGCCAAAAAGCCCAGGGCGCTGTATTTTTTGCAGCCTTATGATGTCTTTGAATGGTATGGAGTTGTAGGTTAGATTAAGGTTTTCTTTATCAACCCAAGCCCTTGTGACACCTTCTTTATTAAAGATCCTCATGACATAAGTCAGGACTATTGCAACAGCAATGATTAGGAGAGTATAGAATATCTTGTTGCCGGATTTTAGGATCATTTCTGGTGAAAAGAATGCGAAACCGGCTGCGCAATAGAGCAAGATTGTGTAATATTGCGTAATCCTGTGACCCAATGGTTTTGTTTTGAATTTTTTGTCCATACAAGTTGGATTATAGGCCTTGATACAAGTGCTAACAAGATGTAATTTTTGTCTCATGCAGTACTCGCTCTATGAACCGCAAAAGCCCCATGTTCACAAACCGGAAGAGGCCGAAAAGCACAGAAAACGCGTGTTCTGGTTCAGGACATCAATATTATCCATTGCCCTTATACTCGTAGTTTGGATGTTATGGAGAGTGTGGCCTACAGCACCTGGGCTCGTCATTGAGCTTGGTGTCGATGGTGAACTTTCGATGGATGGAAAACCGATGGGCGTTGGCAGAGAGTTTTCTTTTCCACAACTTCAGATTGGCAAGCATATGGTTACAGCAAAGCCTGTAAAACCCGTGTTCTATATCACTGAGCAGACTGAAAGGATAGATCTGCAATACGGAACAAAAGAAACAATAAAAATGCTCGAGGTTGCAAGTTGCACAATAGACAGCAAACCCCAGGGAGCCTGGGTTGTCATGAATCACCAGACAGAAGGTGAACTCCTTATAGGGAAAACACCAATAAAAACAGTCATACCTTATGGCTATTACGAGGCCATATTAAGGTTACCAGGATACCCAGAAAGCCGGACCTCAGTTTTGTCTTCGGAGTCTTCTGAAATAAAACATTTCGTCGATTTTGAAAAGCTTGCACTTGCAGAAGAAAAATCATCAAAACTAACAGAGAACTTCATTGTTTCATCATTGCCGTCATATGCTATGGTGAAAATTGATAATATTGAAATCACCTCCCCCAAAAGACTTTTGCTTGAGGGTGGCTATCACAAGGTATGCCTTTTTTCTGGTCAAACACAGGTAATTTGCACCGATGTTGTTTTGCCTACTGTTGGCAAGCCGGTTATTATCTCCTGGCCTGATAATATTACCAGCCCGTGCTTGTATTTTGGTGAAGGTCTGTATCCTCTGCCTTATGATGTAAGGAACATCACTGTTTCGCCAGATGGCAGCAGACTTCTTTTCAACGCGCAGGCAAGCTATGTAAACTGTGTTGATCTGATCACAGGCAGAGAGCTTTGGGCAACAAAACTTGATAAGGCATTCAATGGACTTCCTGCAATGATTCTTGGTGTTGATGATGAGAAAGTGTATGGTTCTGCAGGTATTCCTCCGGGGTTAAACTGGGGTGGTCTTGGATCCACCGCTTTTGCAATAAGCCTTGAGACCGGATCAGAAATTGATGTCGACAAATTTTACAGTGGGTCTGCGTTACCAATGAGTCCGCCAAAATTCAAAGCCGGTGGTTCGCAATTTTATGGCCATGTATGGAAAGGTCCCGTTCAACCGAACTTGTCTATACCAAAGGGCATGGAAGCCGTTGTAGCTACTGGTAATGAAGTAAAGAGATTTACTCACGATGTTAACTATTGGGATGAAGCTGATTTCTTGGGAGTCTCTATTTCTGCAAAGAAAAAATGGCCTATCTTTGTGTATCAGACAATACAAAAAGGCTATGGAAGTGGTTTTGTAGATGTTCACGTGTTGGACACACAAAATGCAAAACCCATAAAAACTGGTGAAAAAGACGAGGAAGCTAGATATTATGAGGGGAGCTGGACAAATTTCAGTGGTCCTTTCCCAGCTAAAGGGGTTTGTTTCGACGGAGGGTTCGACACCAAGGGTACATTTATCATGTGGAATGATCACCAGATTGCTTCTGTGGCCTATCCAAGCGGAAAAATTGTCTGGAAAAAATATGTTGACAATGTACCAAGTCAGCCACCGACAATAGTTTCAGCAAAAGGAAAACCTGTTGTTCTTTTGAATTTCAAAGTCTCTCCCTATGAGTTGCAGTATGATTTGTACACAGGCGAACAAATTGTTGCCAGATCAAAGCCACAAGATGCGGCTGAGGCCATCGGTGGTGAAGCCTGCCCCGGTGGAGTTTTTGTGTTGCCAAAGGGTAAAGTTGTTTCTGGAATCAAAAGCGATGCAAATGGTAATTTTAAGCCAACTTGGGTCAAGGTGTATGATGACGTGCTGGTCAAGGCTTCGCCTTGGGGAGCACTAGTTATTCTCAACAATACTGTAACGCTTCTTGGAAGTCATGAACTGATACCGGTCATGAGCATCAAGCTTCCGGGGTTGGGTTCGCCGAAAGAGGCTCAGGTTTTTGGGAACCAGAATGATCTGGCCATCTATGCAGGGACCAGTTGCTGGATCGTTGACCGATATGGTCTTGTAAAGGGGTATTTTGCGAACGTGTCATCACTTCATGCGCTTGAATCAAATGGACACAAAGCTCTCTTGGCAACGATTGGGCAAAGACAGGTGGTCATACCGTGGCCATGAAATGGTGGAAGGTTGTTCTGTTTGTTCTGGGCGGCGCGCTCGTAGCTGGTACGGCTATTTTTCTCCTATTTTTTGGCGGTCCAAAGGGGAGCGTAAATGTTGTTTCAGGGAGCCCAGTAAAACTTGTTCTCGATGATACTGACTATGGCGAAGGAACGTCCTTTTCTGCGAGATTACCTGTGGGCAATCACAAGCTTGAGGCAACACTTGTCGGAATGGCAGGAAACGCGCCTATCATAACCAGGTATTTTGAAGTTACGAAGGACAGTGAATCAACCATTGAAATTGCAATGGATCCCACTGTTGAATTCTCCTCTGTTCCTCAAGGGGCAGATGTTTTTGTGGAAATGGATGGGCAGAAGAGACTCGGAAAGACCCCATTTTCTATCCAGATGCCAACAGGCAGCTACAAATTTACATTTGTGCTCAATGGTGCGAAAATTGAAAAAGGCCCATACAAATTGGAGATGGACTCAAATCAGACCATTGATGCTTACTATGGGAAAGCACCAAGAACTGGTTTTGATGATAAGGACAAGTTTTTTATATCCTCCTGGCCCGATCTGATGAGGGTGTATGAGAATGGTGAACTTGTTGGCATAACGCCAGTTTCTTTTCCAAAACAGGGAATATTTGAAGTATGGTCTGGTGAATCCAGCATTTCATTGCCTGTTTTGAATCAGGACACGCAATATTTTTTTGTGGACCAGGGCACTGATGGCCTTGGTTACGCGTTCTCTAGAAAACAGATCATTTCAGCAAAAAGCGATTTTATTACAAGAACAGGCTCTTTTGTTGCGTGGATTGATGGTGTAACTGTCAGGGTCAAAATGGAAGGAGCACAAGACCTTGTCATACCATTGCCCAGGTTTGATTCACCATTGCTCCTTTCCTCGAATTCAACAACAGTTACTTTTTCTGGGGTATTTGGAAGCGATATTGTAATCAAAACCTATGAGGTGCCATCAGGAAAAGAAATCCCGTCGCCATCAATTTATGAAGCATTGAGACCTGTGTTGATGAATCTTCAATCCGAAGATGGCCAGACAGACAAATATTTTTTCACATCCAAAAATTCCCTTTTTGAAGCTGATCTCCAGTCAATGAAATGCATCAATCTTGGGCAGATCCCGACAGCATGCCAGATCAGGAGGCTAGGCCCAATGTCGGATTTTGCAGTTGGCGTGTTTCTGCCTGATGGCAAGTGTGGAAGCATCTTGTCTTCGCGCTATGCCCAAAAACTGGATTATGGATGGAACGCTGGTTTTGCACCGAGATCGCATGCTGATGTCTATGCCTTTTGGTCTGGTAAAGAATTAATTGGCCTAAATATTACAACTGGTGAGGTTAACTGGAGGCATGAGTTTGACAGGTCAATCATCTGCGCCCTGTATGATCCTGGCGAGAATCTCTGGTATGTAGATTTTGGAGATTGGAACAAACTCCAACCTGTTGAGGCACAAACTGGGAATCTCCTGGAAGAAAGACAGAAAGATCAGCG
>JAGOOK010000007.1 GCA_017992555.1 Caldisericia bacterium
TCAACCTGTCGATTGAAGCAAGAAATCAGAACACGGGGGCAGATGGAGAGCTTGCAATGATGCAGTCTCTTGTCTGGACGTTGACAGAGATTCCGGGTGTAAGAAAAGTTAAGGTCCTTGTTGCAGGAAAAACGGCGGACACGCTTGGCGGCCACATTTCAATATTTGACCCTATCGAAAGAATGGACCAAGTGCTTTTCGACGAGAATGTAAAAGAAGGTGGCAAGGCCGTTCTTGTGTTCCTGTCGGTAGACATGGGTGATGGTATCTACTTGCCAGTGCCAAGAATAAGAAGCATCAGGATAGATGCTGATCCAATCCAACAGGTTGTGAACTTGTTGTTGCAGGGAACAAACGCTGATGAGAGAGACTTCTCAATTGGTACCTGCATTCCTGGCGAAACGAAACTGAATTCCATAAAAAAAGAAGGGGACCATTATCTTGTTGACCTGAATCTCGACACAAAGGCAATTCAGGACGCCAGTTACGAGACAACAATGGTCAGGCAGTTAGTGATGACAATCACTGAACTCGACAGAAACTCTGCGGTTCTCTTGTCTATCAATGGCGAGATAAGGGAAAGCTTGCCGTATGGAACCAAAACCGGCACACCAATCTTGAGGGGTCCTTGAAAAAATTTCTAGCATTTTCACTACTTCTTGTCTTGCTGGCAACAGGTTCAACAATAAGGGGAAAATCATATTATTTCGAGTCTGACAAACCGTATGGCGAAGTGCTCTTGCATGTTGAAGGTGGCAAATATTACTGTCTCGGCAAGACACTTCCGCAAGATGTCAATGCCATCAAAACCATCTACGAACAAACAGAACTGGGCAAGTTTCATTCATATGAAATGGTCCTTGATGAACTGAACGGCTTGTCGGAAAAATATCCTTTAAAATGTCACACGGTGTCGCTTGGACAAACGATCGAAGGCCGCGAGATCATGGCCTTGAGGTTCCAGCCAGAAAAACCCTCCCCAGCATTTCTTTTCATGGGTTGCCACCATGCCAGGGAATGGATGAGCGTTGAGGTTCCTCTCAGACTTGCCCACATTTTGGCAGAGAACCCGGGCAATGACAAAAGAATTGACAAATATCTGGCGAACTATGATATCTGGGTCATCCCCATGGTAAATCCTGACGGCCACTCCTATTCAATCAAGGAAAACAGGCTTTGGAGAAAGAACAGGACAAAACAACAGGGTGGGGCAGTAGGTGTAGACCTGAACCGTAATTATGGATACAAATGGAGTGAACAGGGAGCTTCCGGAGACCCTTCCGATGAAACTTACCACGGCAACAAACCTTTTTCCGAAAACGAAACTTTCATTATAAAAACACTTTCAGAAGAAATACCCGTCATTGGCTGCCTCACATACCACACTTTTGGCGAGCTGATTCTCTACCCTTGGGGATACACAAAAACAAAGACTTCCTTTAATGCCAAACTGGCAAAACTGGCCGAAGGAATGGCGAAAATTTCCGGGCCACCAAACGACAACGACTATAAGGAAAAACCTCTTTCCGACAAATACGATTACATACCAATGCAAGCCTCGGGCCTCTACGAATCATCCGGTGATTGCACAGATTTTCTTTTTGCCGAGTTTGGAACTCCCGCATTCACAGTCGAAATGGGGGAGTCAAAAGATGCTTTTGCACCACCCGACACAATGATAGAACCGACAATAAACCAAGTGATGGAATTCAATTTCTATCTCATGGAAGAAACCCCGAAAGAGTTTGGCATACTCTATGGCAAAGTGACCGATATTTTCAAAAATCCCGTTCAGACGAAAATAACTATCCCAGGACTTGATCAATCACTAAAAACAGACCCTGAAACAGGAAAATTCTTCAGGGTGCTCCCGAAAGGCAAATATCTGGTGAGTTACGGAAAAGATCAGAAAAAACTTGTAGAACTCAAAGATAATTTCCAAAAGGTCGATTTCATTGTGGAATCAGATCAGAAAGCATCATTATCTGGCCAGATACTAGACCAGCTGGGTAAACCAGTAAAAAGAAAATTGCAGTTGCTTGATGCCAGTGGAAACCTGGTTGAAGGAACTGCTTTTACGGAAAAGTTTGTCTACACGGTACCAACCGGATATTACACAATAAGAGTTTTCCGCCAGGATATGGGGCCACAAGATTTAAAGGTAACACTCAAATCAAATATTGATATAGATCTAATTATCAGGGAGTAGGCGGTTGTTCTCCAAACAAACTTTCGTAAATTGGATATATAAACCCTCCAGCTGCAAGATCAAATGAGTCCTTGTCGAATGTGGCGCCATCTTTTGCCTTCTGATATCTGGAGAGCGAGCTCAAAAGAGAATTCTTGGCTTTCTTGAAGGCATCGATAAGTCCACTATCGACTCCATCTTTTTCCGCTTGGGAGATTATTTTGTCGAGATTGGCAGTAAAAGTTGAATAATTAATGGCAAGCGCTTCTTCAGCGTCTTTTCTCTCAAACGGCAGTATGGGTTCTGTGGGTACATCACCAACAGCATCCAGCATGGCCTTTGGGAAGATAAGTCCTTCCCTGTATTTGGCCAGAAGCTCATCATCATAATCAAACTGTGGGGAGCCTTCAATTGGTGATCTTCCAGGCGGGGTTGCTGGTGCAAGTTTCTGGTCAATGAGACAAACGCCCAGCATCATCTTTTTTGCCCTTTGCTGCCCATACGCCTGCACTATGGATCTTGGGACAGGACGGTTGCAAACAATAGTGTTTCCGTCTATATTTGTACGGGTTATTCTGAAATCGGAGCCAATGATCTCCAGATTCTGCCTTGCAACCTCGATCGCGGTCTCATACGAGAGCCTTATTGAGGCCAAAGCTTCATTGGCCGGAACAGGGTCCCTGCCACAGGACGAGAGCAAGAAAGATAGCGCAACAAATAGAAGGGGGAGTTTCTTCATTCTATTAAGAATTTAAGTTCAAAAAAGTCGGCGGTCAACCGTTGACCGCTTTCCGGAAGAATGTATAAAAGTACGAGAGGTGAAAAATGCCAAAATATGTATTTGTGACCGGCGGAGTTATGAGCTCTTTAGGAAAGGGTATCGTTTCCTCCTCCATAGGCAAGATTTTTGAGGCCATGGGTTTTGAGGTAACAATCCTCAAATTTGATCCTTACCTGAATGTTGATGCTGGCTCACAAAACCCATACCAACATGGGGAGGTTTTCGTAACAGACGATGGTGCCGAAACCGACCTCGATCTTGGCCATTACGAGCGCTTTCTTGGGAAACCCCTCTCAAAAGCCAATAATGTAACAACAGGCTCACTTTATCAGGCAGTTTTGGCAAAGGAGCGCAGGGGAGACTTCTTGGGCGCAACAGTCCAGATAATTCCGCACCTCACGCAAGAGATAAAATCAAGAATTGTCCAGGTTGGTGAGTTGACAAAAAGCGACATAGTCATAGTGGAGATTGGTGGAACAGTCGGTGACATCGAAAGTCAGCCATTCCTTGAGGCAATAAGGCAGTTTGGAAGTGAGCAGAAACCAGAAGATGTAATATATTTCCACCTCACATATGTCCCATTGCTCCGAATAACTGGAGAGCTTAAAACCAAACCCACCCAGCATTCTGTCCAGGAGTTGAGGCGAACCGGCATAAAACCGCATGTAATTGGATGCAGGAGCGAAGTCCCAATATCAAAGGATGTCAGAGCGAAGATAGCGCTGTTCTGCGATGTAGACCTGGAGCACGTTTATTCTCTCCCGGATCTGGACACCGTCTACAAAGAGCCGCTCTATCTTGATGAACAGGGACTTGCATCCCAGATGGCAAAACTTTGGAACATCCTTCCAAGACAGGCTGACCTTACCAACTGGAAAAAACTAGTAAACATGTATATGGCGCCAAAAAATACGGTCAAAATAGGAATGATAGGCAAGTACACGAAACTCTCCGATGCCTATCTTTCCGTCAACGAGGCCCTCAAGCACGCCGGAATAGCCACAGAGAATAAGGTCGAGATTGAATGGGTAGACGCTGAAACACTGACCACCCCAGGAGAAGTGGAAAAGCTTTCAAAATACAATGGTCTCCTCGTTCCAGGAGGTTTTGGATACAGAGGCATCGAAGGAAAAATTGAAGCGGCGAGATACGCAAGAGAGAACAAAGTCCCATACCTTGGGTTGTGCCTTGGTCTCCAGGTCATGACAATCGAATTCGCAAGGCATGTTTGTGGCCTCAGGAATGCCAACTCGACAGAGTTTGTTCCCGAGACCCCAGAACCAGTTGTTGATACAATGGCAAGCCAGAAATTTATCACTGACAAGGGTGGAACAATGAGGTTGGGTTCCCAGCCCTGCGTAATCGAGGAAGGAACACTTGCTTATTCCATTTACAACACCAATAGAATACAGGAAAGACACAGGCACCGCCTCGAAATCAATAATGAATACAAACCCCTGCTTCAGGAAAAGGGAATGGTGTTCTCCGGCATCAATCCGACCCTCAATCTTGTTGAAATTGGCGAAATAACAAATCATCCGTTCATGATAGGTGTCCAATATCATCCAGAGTTCAAAAGCAGATTTGAGGCACCACACCCGTTGTTCCTGGCATTCATAAAAGCAGCTTCTGGATTCAGGAATAAAAAGCCAGAACAAAAACTCATTTAGAAATCAGGTTTTTAATGGAACAATCATATATCTTCATCAAGGGTGCGAGGGTGCACAATCTCAAGAATATTGACCTCACCCTCCCCAAAAACAGTTTAATTGTTGTCACAGGCCTCTCTGGCTCTGGAAAGTCCAGTCTTGCATTTGATACGCTCTACGCTGAAGGACAGCGTAGATACGTCGAGTCGCTTTCTGCCTATGCAAGACAGTTCATAGGTATGATGGAAAAACCCGATGTGGACTACATTGAAGGACTTTCACCAGCAATCTCAATCGATCAGAAAACAGGATCAAGAAATCCGCGTTCCACAGTGGGTACAATGACAGAAATTTATGACTACCTGAGGCTTTTTATGGCCAGGGTAGGTACACCGCATTGTCCCAAATGCGGAAAACCAATCCAGAAGCAAACTGTCCAGCAGATGGTAGATACGCTCATGAGCGATTATCCTGGATTCAGGGCCACCGTACTTGCACCAATAGCAAGGCACCGCAAGGGCGAATACAAAGAGCAGATCGAGAAGATGCGTAAATCAGGATACACAAAAATGCGCATCGATGGGTTGACCGTTGACCTTGACCAGCCAATAAAGATGGACAAAAACGAGCGCCATACCCTGGAAGTGGTCATAGATCGTGTCTTGCTTGAGGAAGAATCAAAAACACGGCTTGCCGACTCGCTTGAAACCTCGCTGAAACTCGGGGAGGGTGTTCTCAGGGTACTTGTTCAGAAATCAAAAGATGACGAACCTATGGAACTCACCTTTTCTGAAAACTTTGCCTGCCCCGACTGCGGTGTGGCGATTGAAGAAATCGAACCAAGACTTTTTTCGTTTAACTCTCCCTTTGGTGCCTGTCCAGTCTGCGATGGTTTGGGGAGAAAACTCGAAATATCAGAGGACCTGCTGATTCCAAACCCAAATTATTCAATAGTCGAGGGTGTGATAAAAGCGCCGGGTTTTGCATCAACCGACAGCTACTCGGTGGCCATAATCAAGCAGGTTGCAGAGGCTCTTGGGGCAGACCCATTTAAGCCATGGAAAGATCTCCCTGAAAAAATCAAAAAGGAAATTCTTTATGGGGGAGCAACAAAAAAGAAAATAAAGGTCCAGCTCACAAGCGAGCGTGGAACATTCAGCTATAATATTAATTTTGAGGGAATCATCCCCTCAATACAGCGCAGGCACAAACAGACGCAAAGTGATGGCATGCGCCAGGCCTATGAAGAGCTTATGATTGAGGTCCCCTGCCCGGCATGTGGAGGAAAAAGGCTCAAACCAGAAGCATTGTCAGTAAAGGTGGGTGGGAAGAATATTGCAGAAATTGCCTCATGGCCAATAGACAAAGCATTCAATTTTTTTGAAACGCTGAAACTTTCAGAAAAAAACATGGCCATCTCCAAACAGGTAGTCAAAGAAATAAAATCCAGGCTCAACTTTCTTCTTGATGTCGGGTTGGCTTATTTGAGTCTCGACAGGGGGTCGGCAACACTCTCTGGAGGCGAGGCCCAGAGGTTAAGGTTGGCAACACAAATAGGTTCCAGTCTTAGTGGTGTTCTCTATGTCCTTGACGAACCATCAATCGGACTCCATTCAAAAGATAACAACAAACTGCTTTCTGCCCTCAAAAGATTGAGAGATCTTGGCAATACATTAATTGTTGTAGAGCATGACGAGGAAACAATAAGGGAAGCCGACTTTATCGTTGATATTGGCCCTGGCGCCGGAGTAAATGGCGGTCACATTGTTGGAACTGGGAGCGTATCAGAAATCTGCAAAGTTCCCATATCAGAAACCGGCATGTATTTGTCCGGCAAAAAAAAGGTGGAAATTCCAGATGAAAGAAGGTCCGGCGACGGAAGATTTATAAAAATCGTCAAACCCACGGAACACAATCTTAAGGGGGAGGACATAACAATACCGCTTGGGACCCTGACTGTTGTAACAGGCGTTTCCGGATCAGGGAAAAGTACACTTGTAAATGATATCCTGTATGCCAGTCTCGCAAAAGAATTCTATTCTTCAAGGGAAATGCCAGGCAAGTGCGAAAAAATAGAAGGAATCCGCAATCTCGATAAGGTCATCATTGTTGACCAGTCACCAATAGGTAGAACGCCAAGATCAAACCCAGCTACATACACAGGGCTCTTCACCTATCTCAGAGAACTCTTTGCAAAACTACCCGAATCCAGGGCAAGGGGGTATGAGGCAGGAAGGTTCTCGTTCAATGTGAAGGGCGGAAGGTGCGAGGCCTGTGAAGGCGACGGAATGATCAAGATAGAGATGCAATTTCTCCCTGACGTTTATGTGCCATGCGAAGTTTGCAAGGGCAAAAGGTTCAACAGAGAAACGCTGGAAATCAAATATAAGGGCAAAAACATTGCAGAAGTACTCGACCTCTCGGTTGATGAAGCATACGAGATGTTTGAAAGCATACCATCAATAAAAAACAAGCTCCATGTACTGAGAGATGTTGGTCTCGGCTACATCAAACTTGGCCAATCGGCAACAACACTCTCCGGAGGAGAGGCCCAGAGGGTCAAACTCTCAAGCGAACTATCCAAGAGAGGGACAGGCAGGACACTCTATATCCTAGATGAACCAACCACTGGTCTTCATATGGCGGATACTCATATGCTCATAGAGGTCCTCAACAGACTGGTCGACAAGGGCAACACAGTGCTTATAATTGAGCACAATCTTGATGTTATTAAGTCTGCCGATTACGTCATTGATCTTGGCCCTGATGGTGGAGATGCTGGCGGAAAGCTCATTGCATTTGGCTCACCTGAAGAAGTTGCCGCAATCGAAGGTTCATATACTGGTGAATATCTAAAAAAAGTCCTTCCAAAAACAAGCATCGGGAAAACAAGAAGAAAAGAACATACAACACCAGTTCAACTGCCAGTCAGACCATTTGAAGAAACAAAGACGCAAAAAAAGACTGGCGGGAGAAAATTAAAGATAGTCGACGACGATATTGGCGAAGAAGCAATCCAGACATTTATTTCTGAGTTGGAAGCTCAGGAAGAAAAACATCAAGAGTAACTTTGCCGTCTGTTTGTGAGTAAATCATTTCACCCTTGAGAGCCATTGCAATCCCCAAAAGTGGTACAACTGGCCTCTCATTGATGAGTCTTGACGGGCACGGGAGCAGTATTTCATTTATCTCACCAGCACCCTCCTGCACATAAACCTTTGACTCACCAAGTCTATGGGTTATCTTGATGTCTCCCCTTTGCAATACATAATAGGTTGGTTCATAGGTGTATTCGTACACATCAAGGGTTGCATCCAGCGCAAGCTTGAAAATTTCCAGAGGAACTATAATGGAGCTATTTTCAATAAATGGTTCTGGCCTCACCCTTATTTTCGATTGTCCAAGATGACCAACAGAAGAACCAATGCGCATCTGGAATATGACATGCGTCCTGCCAAGGCTCCTGGTATATTTTAGCGGGATTGTAAAGCATTGGCCTGTTTCAGGGCAAGTTGCATATATTTCTGCAGTGTTCTCGCCAACTGAAGCAAGGTCATTGATAATTGTTGCAGTAAAATATGTGCTTGTATTGCCGTATATTCTACCATTTGGCTTGCCAATAATAACCCAGGGGACTTCAGATTTTGCAATATATGAGACTGGGAGCTCTCCCTTGTTGAAAAGTGTTATTGAAGCGAGTGGAACACCCATGTTCAATTTGCCTTCAAGCGTTACTTCAGTAGTGCCAAGGGAAAGAAAACCTGGTTTTGGCGGCACAGCTTCTTTCTCACCAATTTTTTTCGCCATAACATCAACTTTTATTGAGCCATTTTTCCAGGAAACGACAATTTCACCCTGCGACTGTCCAAGCGTTAACGAATGCATGTCAAGCTCGATAGCTATATCAATCTGGTCAAATGGCATAATCTCAAAACCATTGTGCGAAACTGATATCCATGGATTACTCGATGATGTGAAAATCTGTTGAATCTCACCCGAATTGTTCCTCACTGTTAATTGGGACGTGGCATAAGGATGGCTTGAAGAAACACTTCCCAAATCAAGTTTTTTTGAGGAAAGCGAAATTTCAAAACCTGCTGTTTTGAGGGCAACAATTTTATTCGATTTTGTGGCAGCAAATATTTGGTCCAAGAAAGGTATCGGCTGGCCTATTGTTTCAGATGGCAATTCAAGTTGCCAGAGTTTTTCGCCACTTTTTGGATCATGAAAACTCATCATTTTGCCAAAACAAAAGATATCATATGCTCTTGATGATTGAGGTTGAACAGTCACAGGCCAACGTTTTTCCCAAAGCTGGGTGCCATCTGAAAGCCTAAAAGAATAAATGACGTTCGATCCTGAACAAATTATGACATGATCAATTGAGATGGTAGCTGGCCAGATTACCGGGCCTGTAACATTGGTCTTCCAAACTATATTGCCAGTAGCATTGTCCATTGTGTAAACGTTTCCAGATCTGCAAACAGCAACAACATGGCTCATCCTTGTTGAAATATGGGTCACTTCATCATTAAGATTCTTTGTCCATATCGTAAGGAGAGTTGATTGCGAGATTGCCTGGATACCTTTTCTGTTTGGCGTCACTACAAAAGCTTCTTTTTGGGACAAAACTGGCGGCTCCAGGGAATAATCACATTGAACATAGTTCCCAACAACTCTGCCTTTATAAAGGTCAATGGCCATGGCAGACGATGTTCTAGCAACATGATTGAGGCCTTTAAGAAAAACGTAGTTTTCACCAATAACCGGTGTTGTGAGTTCATCAAAGCCAAGATTGATGAGAAATTTCTGTTCCCCTCTCTCAAGATCGAAGGCCTGTATGTAACCAAGCTTACTAGTCACAAGGCCCATGGTCGATGTTGCGCAAGGGGTGTATTTTACATAATCAACGGTTTGTCTTTTCCATAGCTGGTTTCCTGTATCGGCATCCAGACAAACTATGCTATATTGACCAGAAACAACAAGAACGTGTTTACCATTAGTTGCGCATGGTAGCTCTTCTGTTTCGTAATCTACATGCTTCTTCCATCTCATCGTCATTGGCTCACGCCCAATAAAGTTAACCCTGCCTGAATTACCCGGATCAGTGGGTGGTTCAGCGATTGCCGGGGAGGCAAAAAGAACAGAGAAAACGATGAGGAGAAGGAGCGATTTTTTCATTATTTCGGTTGCACCTCAATCCTGTATTCTTTAATTGGGTAACCCTGCTGGTCGACTATTTCAGAATTTCTCGGGAAAATCTCCTTTGACAGACCTTTTGACATCATAGCCCTCACCCAGAAGTTGAATGGTCTAGGTTCCTGCGGAGATACCTTGATCATCACCTTTCTTGTCACACCACTACCCCAAGAGTTCCACCTGACAATGGCAACAGGGTGGATTGCTCTTATTTGCTGGCCGTCCCTATGGTCTATGAAGGACCCCGGATAATAGACATAAGCAAATGATGGATACTGGGCCCCAGTATCCGGATCGATTTCAATTACTGCGCCTTCCGGACAGGATATTGCCACTTCCGAAAGATCAGCATCAGCACCATCGTTTCTCACATATACACTCAAGACAAAACTCTCACCGGCCTTTGGAACCTGCGGCCAGTTCTCTATCTGATAAACAAAGGGTAATGGTCCTTTGTCATCAAGATAAAGCGTTGGTGCATTTGTGGTCACACCAGCAAAAATTGTTACCCTTGCTTCAGCACTCCTGTATGACCGATGGGTGGCCATGACCACCTGCTCACCTTCGCCAAGCCCATCGATCCTGTATTTTCCATAAATATCTGTCTTCGTCAGATGTCCAGCGCAAGACACTTCTGCATCGACAATTGGCCCGTTGGTTATCCTGTTAAGCACAAAACCCTCCAGAACGCCAGAAGATTTCGTGACAACAAACTTCCCTATGTATTCTGATTCGAGTCCATCAAGATCTGTGAGTGTAACAGACCATGTGTGTTCACCAACTGTAAGCGGGCCAATGGTAGGCGTCATGTAATCGATGACCATCATTCCGCCCATTGATACATCAACCCATTTAGCAAAATCGACATAAGCACAGATATTTTTGATTCCCCTGTCGTCCTGAGCTCTCACCTGGAGCTGAAAACTCTGGTAGTTTGAATATGGTGATTGCGGGTGTGTAATGACTTGCAGGAAGCTTGGTGGTTGTTCCCTTCCCCATACTCTATACCAGATTTCTTTTGTCTCCTCATAATATGGCCAGGTCATCCTGAATTTCAGCTTGTGCCAGCCAGGAGCATCAGTTGGAAGGGGCATCTTTTCCAGAATTATTGTTTCCGATGTTATCTGGAGCATCTGCTCATAATCACGATATGGGAGGTCATCTATCATCCAGACGCCAACCACTTTGATGGTGCCTTTTCCACCAACCTTGATTCCAAGTTCTGCAACAAGTGGCGAGTTCTGGGTGACAGTCGTCCCATCGCCCGGGTAGATTATACGGGGCCATACCCATGCTTCTCCAACAACCCTGAAAGTTACAGCATTAGAAAGCAGTTCTGCCGGAGAAACAAGTTTAAACTGGACAGTATGCGGACCCGCAGACTGGGCGGGTATGGTCATTTCATAAATAAATTCACCAGGACCAACAACAATCTTTTCAAGCTTGTCATACACTTTCCCATCAAGGAGGAGGTAACCAAGCAAGTTGAAAGAACCTGTCTGGGTAACGTTTATCTTAATTTTGACTTTTGTAGTGCCATCGATTGAAACAGTCGCATCCTGAATGACAGGATCGAGTACAACCGCTATTGGTACCTTTGAAGAAACTGTGTATTTAATAATTCCTGATTTATATGCTGTCGGCAAATCAACTACCAGTTCAACGGTGTGGTCGCCAGAAAAATTCGTTGGAAGTACCTGGGATACTTTTGCAACTGCCTGCCATGCAACCTGCATTTTTTGGGTGAAGGGGTGACTGACTCCATCAACAATCCACTTACCAGAAATCTCGTATGTTCCTTGACCCTTTAGTGGTATTTCGGCTTTCGCTTCAAAAAAATCACCCTGATTTACAACTTGGCCATTTGTTGGTGAGACGATTTTTACTCCAGAAGCATCTTGTTTCGGTGGATTGACAGTGTAGGTGGTCGAGGAAGTTTTTGACTCATTCGGGGATATAAGTTCAAAATAGATCTCGTGGCTGCCACTAAGAGATGTTGGCAGGAAGGTTTCAAAAATTATTGGCTCTGGTGATGGTGCCATAAGGGTCTTAAAATAGGTCGGCCCCTCCTGACCATCTATAATGAAACGCCCCCAGATGGCAGTTTTACCCTCTCCGGTGAGAACAAATCTCACCCTGCCCACTAAATTTCCCAAGGCATCAATGGTGGGATTCCCTACTGGTGCTTCCAGGGTAACTGTGCAATGTGGTGGTTCCACAGAAGACGCTGAAAATACCGGAAAGCTCAAAGAGAGTATAACCGCAAGTGCAAAGGCAATACGCTTCATCTAGACCTCCGAAAAACAATTTTATAGCAAGCCACCACTCAATGCAAATATTCAATGGTGTTTCTAGCATAAATAAAACCAAGTGACAAGCACAAAAACAATCTGTCGGTTTTAATCCTGTTATCAGAAACAACCTTTGGAAATATAAACTATAATCCAGATGGGAGACACAATGAAAAAAAAGGTAATCATAAAAAAGTTGGGGGTTGAACTGGATTTCACACCTCCAGAACCACCAAAAAGACACGGATTTGCGGAGAATTTAAAACATCTGAAAAGGGTCCTGCCTTATGCCAGACCATTGCTCAAGCATTTTATCTTACTTTCGCTTTTTTCCGTAATTTCAGCTGCATTTGGGCTGATTCTGCCGTTTGCACCAAAGATAATTCTGGATAATGGAGTAGCAAAGGGTGATTTTGGTTTGATAGTCAACGTTTTGATGTTCACTTTCTGGGCGAATCTTTTTTCAATGCTTGTCGGATGGTTCAATGGTATCTACTCGGAATACCTCTCAAGCTATATTGCGTTCAAAACCCAGGTGGATTTTTATAGAAAACTCTCAAAGCTCGACGAGGAGTACTTCGATTCCCAAAGAAGCGGTGACCTCATAAGCAGATCAAGCGGGCTTGCAAATGGAATTAGCTACATCTCAAGCTCGCTCAACACTGTATTCACGCTTGTTGTAAGGATTCTTGCCATTCCAGCGGCAGTTGCGGTAATGGACTGGAGGGTCGCTGCATTCGGGTTCCCAACACTCATCTTTACCACAACAGCATGGTACTTTATCCAGAGGCTACTCCGTTCATACCAGAAAGCCAGAATGGATGCATCAGGAAAACTCAGTTCAACGCAATACGATCTTGTATCATCACTCTCGGATTTGAGGATGTCAGGTCAGACGCGAAGGGCCATGATGTCATACATCAGGGAATATGTTTCAGTATGGCGCATGGGTGTAGTCTCATCACTGGTCTCTTCAGGTTCTGGGCTGATTCAAAGCCTGGTGCTTGCTGTGGTGTCGCTTCTGATAAACATCTTTGGGTGGGGGCAGGTCACATCGGGTGCATGGACACTGGGCAAAGTGTCTGCCATTACAATAGCATTTGGATATATAACATCACCACTACAGACAATGTTCTCCCTCTGGGAGGGACTTGTTGGAACATCAATATCGATACAGCGTTTCTTCGAGGTCTATGATGCCAAGGAACTACCAAAAACCGGCAAGGAAAAAATCCCGGATGGACCATACACAATCGAGTGCAAACAAATTGTATTTTCCTATGCCGAAAGCAAGGAAATATTGAAAGGACTGGACATCCAGGCAAAACCTGGCGAGATAGTCGCAATAACCGGTGATTCTGGAGCAGGAAAAACAACGCTGCTAAAAATTGTTGCAGGGCTCCTGAATCCAAAATCAGGGCATGTGGAAATAAACGGCACTGCGCTGGAGGAACTGGATGGACAAACCTGGAGGGGAAAAATAGGGTTTCTCAGCCAGCACCCATACTTCGGCCCAGGCAATCTGATTGAGAACATTACCTTCAGGCGCGAAACAAAAAATGACCCGATGGAAATGATAAAGCTCTGCAGGTTGTCAGTGGTGGCCGAACGGCTTGGCGACGGCCCGCTTGGAGAACGGGCAAGAAATATATCCGCCGGTGAGAAACAGAGGGTGGCCCTGGCAAGGGTCATGCTGATGGACAGGGAAATACTCCTGCTGGATGAACCCCTCGCGCAGGTAGACATCCCAACGGCCAAAGAGATATTTGCAGACATATCTCCAATACTGAGGAAAGGAACCACAATCATCATAACACACAACCCAGTGCTGATAAAAATGGCAGACAAAATCTACTTTATTTACGATGGCAAAGCATTCGAGGGAGGGCAAAATGTTTGAACAGAGATCAAAGATGCTTGATTTTTTCTTCAAGTTCTCGCTCGCTCTCCTGATCACAATAACACTGGCAATTGTCCTGTGGATGGTGGCCCTTGGAGGAATCAAGTGGCTTTTATACTGGGTGTCGCAAATCCTTAAATAACAAAACCAAAACCGCCGTCAAAACTTTGCTTGAAGTTTTGGGTCCAAAGTAATAACTTTGTTGTTACAAAGAAATTTCCGAGGTGGCAATGAAAACACTTTTGACTGGTTTGACAAAAAGAAATGACTGTGACTACCTTGAAATAAGGATTGAAGACACAGACCACACTGGTATTTCCTATCAGGGCCATGACCTTGACCAGGTCCAAAGGACAAAAGCCTTTGGTGGTGCAATCAGGGCACTTTACAAGGGTGGCTGGGGTTTTGCTTCCTTCAATTCAATTAATGAATTGGAATCCAAGGTTGAAGCAGCTGTGCAGATGGCGCGCACCATTGGCAACACTATCAATGAAAAAAGTATGCTTGCGCCCACAAAACCAATCGTTGATACGGTAAAGCTGGACGTAAAAAACGATGTAAGAAATGTACCGCTTGGGAAAAAAGTTGACCTGCTAAAAGGCTATACAGAATTGATGCTTTCTGTTTCACCACTGATCAGGAATACGAGGGTTTATTACAAGGATGCGTATTCAAAACTATATTTTGCAAACTCAGAGGGCACTTATATCGAACAGGAAAAGATGGATCTGGGTGCCAACTTCATTGCAATGTCTGCAAAAGATGGAACATCACAAAATTACTTTACTGGCGTTGGCTCCAGCAATGATTTTAATGTTGTTCTAGGCCTTGACCAGGAAGTGCGCGAGGTCTCTGAGACAGCAGTCAAACTACTCGATTGCGAGCAGGTCAACAGTGGTGCTTACACTGTGATCCTCGATCCAATTCTCTCCGGCACATTCATTCACGAGGCATTCGGACACCTCTCTGAGGGTGACAATGTTTACGAAAATCCCTCGCTTGCAGAGGTTATGACTATGGGCAGGCAATTCGGAAAACCAATCTTGAATGTCTATGACACTGGCTTGGACAAGGGAACAAGAGGATATCTAAAATATGATGATGAAGGGACACCAACAGAAAAAACCTATCTTATCAAAGAAGGCAGGCTTGTTGGAAGACTCCATAGCAGGGAAACGGCCGGAAAAATGGGTGAGAAAGCCACTGGTTCAGCAAGGGCAATAAACTATAAATTCGCCCCAATTCCAAGGATGCGCAACACCTGCATTGAGATTGGCAATTCCTCTATGGATGAGATGCTCGACGGGATAAAAGACGGACTGCTCTGCCAGGGCGTCTTTGGTGGCCAGACCAACGGGGAAATGTTCACCTTCTCTTCAATGGTCACATACAAGATACAGAATGGAAAGATTGGACAGATGTGCCAGGGAAGTGTACTTCAGGGCAACGTCTTCGAGACACTTGGAGCAATCGATATGGTGGGCAAGGATTTCGTACAACCTGACAGTGCCGGCGGCTGTGGAAAGGGTGGCCAGATGCCTCTTCCAACCTCGCATGGTTCACCATCAATCCGCATCCAGAAGATTGTTGTTTCGGGAAAGTAGGTGCAAGCATGATAGAAAAAATAATTGAGCAGGCAAAAAAACACTTTCAGAGCGTCGAGGTCATTCATTATAACAGAACAACAACACCGGTCAGTTTTGAATCCGGAAGGCTCAAAGAGATTTCAGAAACCCAAAGGGAAGGTTATGCAATGCGTGCCGTGAAAGACGGCAAGCTGGCCTTCTCGACCACAACAAAACCAGGTGATGTTGAAGGCCTGATAAATCAGGCACTTGAAACAATACAGTACTCTCCAGTGATGGACTTTGAGTTTGCATCAAAAGCCAATTTTGCATCCCCAATCATAACAAGCAAAGAGACCAAAGAACTTACAGTCCAGCAAATGGTGGATATGGGCAAGGAAACCATCAGTGCAATATCCGGACTTCACCCAAAAGCCAGGGCACACGCAGGTGTGTCAAAAAGCCATTTCAAGACCGAAATGGCAACAAGCAATGGCTTCAAAGGCTCTTACGAGAAGGACACCTTTTCCTGGGGATGTTACATAGACCTGACCGATGGTGACAATATGCTCAGCTGTGGCGAGGGTTTTATAGGCATCAAGGATGAGGCCAAAAAGAAAGAGCTGATTGAAAAGGCAATCCGGAATTTTAAATATGGACAAAAAAATGTAAAAACCGAATCCGGCAAATATCCAGTGCTGTTTACACCAAACGCATTTCTCCACGCTATAAATATTCTTTTGGCATCCATTGGTGGTAAAAGTGTTGAAAGAAAAGTCAGCCCATGGACAGACAAACTTGGGACAAAAGTGACCTCTGAAGCTTTTTCTCTCATCGATGACGGTAGAATGGACCTTAGGAACCATTCTTGCCCTTATGATGATGAAGGCACCCCAACCCAGCGCACCTCACTCATTGAAAACGGCGTATTAAAAAACTTTCTTCTGGACAAAAGAACTGCAAAAAAATTGTCAATGGTATCAACTGGCAACGCATTCAAGAAAGGTGGCATCTTCAACCCTCCACCAGAAATTGACAACGCTCCGGTCATCACTCAATCCACAATAGTCATGCAGCCAGGTAACAAGCCTTCCAAGGAAATACTGAAAGGGATCAAAAAGGGCTTCTATTTTGATGGGCTCATTGGGACCATGATGGGCAACCCGCTGACGGGCCAGCTTGCTGGAAATGTCGACCTCGGGTTCTTGGTAGAAAACGGTGAGATCGTCGGCAGAATAAAAGATGCCATGGTATCAGTCAATCTCTTTGAAGCATTAAACAACAACATAGCTGCAATAAGCTCAGATACGGAAATTTCAGGCTTTAACGGAGAGATGGTTCTCCCATATATTCTTCTTGACAACTGCACTGTAGCCATTGGATGATAGAACCTGACCAGGTCGACTGTATCTGTAGCCGACCTGGTCTTTTCTTTTTTAAGCGTTTTTGATAAATTGTCTTGTTGAGACACGGGAGGTAACGTGATTCAGATAACGAGCACAATTTACGGAAACATCAACGGTGTCCAATTTTTAGGAAACCACAGTGGCACAGCAAGTCCAAGCAACGGCACATCGTCCTCAACAATACAGTACACCGCATTTCCTCTGGATTTCACTCCTCTTGGTTGCAGGTCATGGACATGCAAACACCATCTTTCGGTTTGCATGGAAACTGAAGGCGCAATCAATCTTCTAAACTTTGCTGGAGGTAATTACGACACCGATGAAACCGTTTTGTACCCGGGCGGTGGACAGATCATAACAACAAGTCAGGTCAGGCTTGCAAATCCCAACCTTGAGACATGCCAGCAAACCTTCAGCGGTAATGCCCAGATCACAAAAGAAATTTTATCATTGGAACCTTTTACAGAGACTTTGATACCAGATGGGCTAGGAAAAATCATCAAACAAGGCTCAAGAAGAATCGTTTTTTCAGATGACTCATCGATTGTTCTAACATGGTCCGGGGTTATTCTTTTTGTTGACCAATCATTGGTGTTTCCTTTTGCACAAGCAATCGATTATAATTACTTAAGTGCTTCCTTCGATAGGCCGAATCTTCTGCTTACAAAAAAGCTCATTGCCGTAGCGAGGAGACTATGACGGGTGAAAATAAGGTAATCATCGAAATAGTAGACCCAGAAACATTGGGTCAGGAAGAAAGAAAAAAACTTGTTGATGAAATAATCTCCCTAAGTAGACAATACCAGAAAATCATGCGTTTGCATTTAGATGTTCCGAAAAACCATGTGGAAACTGATGAAATAGACAAATACTATTATGATATGGCACTTGATGACTTAAATAATTTGTTTATTGTAGCAAAAACCGGAGAGAACAGCCCAATTATAGGCTATGCCTATGGCGAGATCTGCCATAAACATGACGACCTGGTCTCGCCACCCTTTATAATTATAAATGAGGTTGCCATAGACGATCATTACCACAAAAATAAGTTGAAGCAGGCATTGATAGCCAAGGTTGAGGAAACTGCAAAAATTAAGAAGATCAAGCAAATAGTTATTGATGTGCACGAATTCAATAAAGAATCCTTAGAAGTTTATGAAGCATCTGGTTTTAAAACTCTCATCCGGAAGATGATCAAAATAATTTAAAGAAATTTCTTTCCTGAAATTCATATATTTTCCCAAAATTCACACTAACTATTAAAAAATAATCAAAATGACATTAATGTTTAGCAATATATTTACCAATAGTTTAAATTTCAGCAACACTACGAAAACGAGAATATTCCTCTCAGAAACTGCAAAAATAAGATAATTTGACCCATTGACTATTAGCACTAACCTCATAAAATGATAGCGGCTGTTTATTCTGTAGAGGTGAAAAATGAAGCATAGATGCTTAGCTATTGTTTTGTCTGCACTGATGTTGCTGTCATCTTTTGTAGCAACACCTTTAATTAAAAATGTTGCAAGCGCCACTTTATGGGTAAATGTAAAAGACCAAACATACAATCCAGGGCCACCAAAAACAAATGCGAATGTTAGTGTAAACACCGGGACTTCTACAGAAGCCTCGCTTGCGATTGACTCACTTGGAAGACCACATATCGCATGGACAGACAACACTGGTACAAGCCCGGTTGCCACAGATATATTCTATGCTTGGTGGGATGGAGCAAACTGGGTCAATGCCCAAGGCACAATCTACAATGGCTCAAATGCCAACGTCTCAAAAACGAGACTCGCTTCAATCAATCCATCGCTTCAGCTCGATTCCAATGACATGCCACATATAATCTGGGTGGACACAACATGGGGAAGCAATTATGAGCCAGCATACGTACATTGGGATCCGGTTGATGCTCGCTGGGAGCAGGACAACGATTCCTCATATGATGCAACCGGAAACTGCAGGATAAGCCCTCCTGGTCAAATCAACTACTATAACCCATGCCTCAGGCTTGATTCCAATAATCTTCCACATGTTTCAATGACAATGGATGACAAGGGTGATAGAGAAATAATTTATGCCAGACTGACTGCTGCCGGAACAACAAACTGGGTCAGTCATAATGGTACTGCATGGTCGGGTGGTGGTGGCATGACCGCTGTCATCGTAAGCCAGACCCCAGGCAAAGATTCTGAATTCTCATCACTTGCTCTGGATACAAACAACAGGCCACACATTGCATGGCAGGACATGAATTGGGGAATCACATGGGAAATTGCTTATGTTTATTCCAATGGCACAAACTGGCTCAATGTTCAGGGAAATATCTGGACTCCAAACAGCCCGAATGTTTCCAACAATACCCCGATTTCCATTAGACCATCACTCGAACTGGACACAAACAACAGGCCACACATTGCATGGTCAAACATGACAGCCAGCGGCAATTTTGATGTTTTCTACGTTAGATGGAATGGGTCATCCTGGATCACTATAAACAATGCTGCATACAATGGTACCAATGCAAACATCACCAATAATACTGGTGATTCAAACACTCCATCCCTTGAGCTTGACTCAAACAATAACCCACACGTGTCATGGTCAGACAACACCTGGAACAGCAATTTTGAAATTTGTTATTTCTACTGGAACGGATCAAACTGGCTTTGTGGAAACAAGCAAACATACAGTCCCACTGATGGGACAAATGTCGTTGTCAGTGCCAATAGAAGGGATTCACTTGAACCAGACCTGATCGTCGACAGTGCCGACATGCCACACATCTCATGGGAAGACTTCACATACAATGAAGCGAGTGATTACGACCCAACAAATCCGCCCAAAAACTGGGAAATAATGTATGTTAGACTTTTCTTCAACATGACCGGCACCTTCGATCTGACAAAGGAAGTCGATGTAGACGGTGATCTTGATTTCACCGATGACACTGCACCAGTAAGGGGCGGCGACACACTCACTTATAGATTAAGCTGGTCTTTTGACAATCCAGATGACGACCCGCTCAGGGGTGCCTACATCACAGATGCAATACCAAATGGAACAACATACATTGGTAATTCTGCCAACCCGGCAATAACATCATATTCGACTGATGGCGGCTCCACCTGGATTGCTGGTGATGCACCAAATGGCTCGCCAAGTGGGACTATACTGCGCTGGGCAATAGCAAACGACGAAGAAGATGACCTAGTATTCACTTTCCAGGTATTGGTTGATGAAACCGTTACTTCAAACATCTGCAACAGGGCAACTTTCAAGCACCGTTTTGACAGAAACATCCCACTCGTGTCAAACGAAGTTTGCAATACATCAGGAGCAATAGGCTTTATAAAATCGTCTTCCAAGACTGACTATTTCTCCAATGAAGTGATCGTCTTCACACTTACCGTAAATTCAGCATTCAATGCCTCAACAAACGTTATTGTAACAGACACTTTCCCAGTTGAGCTCATGTATCTTTCCTCATCCGAACCAGTCACCGTCAATGGTAATGTAATACAGTGGGGTGTTGGTGACATGGCAACCGGTGAGATAAGAACATTGACCATCTCTTTCAGGGTTCTTCCGGATTACAACTTTGGCGGAGAGCCACTTACAGTGACAAACTTTGCCGTATGCACAGCAAGAGGTATTGAGCCAGTCAATTCCCAGGCCACCGTCACAATCCATACTCGTGGCGCTACACTGACAAAAACAGTCAACCAGCGCTACTTCAAGAAGAATGAAATAGTCCAGTTTACCCTTGTTGTAACAAATAACGGTACAGACCCTCTCACTGAAGTCACGCTTGTTGATGAATTGCCAAATGTTCTTGCCTATATCCCTGTTGAACCACCACTCGGTGAAGTCAAAAATGGCATCTGGACTCTCTACATTGGTACTATCATGCCAGGTGAGTCACTAACTTATGTTCTGAGCTTCAATATTGACGAGCACCAGATATTCGGTGAAGAGACCCTGGAATTTGTAAACAACGCAATACTCTTCACAAATGAGCTCGACCCAATAACAGCTAAGGCCCCATTCGGGATCTACAGACCAAAGACCCAGATTACAAAAACCGCAAAAGCAATGGTACTGAGGCCAACGGACCTCATAGTCTTCACAGTGACTGTTGCAAATGTTGGCGGTGATGTCGCCAGTGAAGTATTCATGACGGACCTGTTCCCAAGGGAGTTCGAATTTGTCTCATCAAGGCCTGCGAACCAGGGTGGTGCAACTTCTGTAAAATACGACATTGGCGACCTCCAACCAGGGGAATCAAAAAGGTTTGTATTGACATTCAAAATCAAGAACCCGGACATGCTTCCAAGGACCAGCAACATGGTGCTTGTCAATACCGGAAAAGTCTCGGCCCTCGGCCTTCCGGACAAATATGCCTACGCAACCATTATCATCGTTCCAGACAATGCCAGAAGAGAGCTCAGCGTTGTCGCTACTTGGAAGGGAATAAACACAAAAACCTCGGAAGGCAAATCCGGCCAGGAAATGGAACTTACGATAGTCTGTAAAGATGGCGCTTCACCATATGAAGTTACTGTCGATTTCGGAGATGGTTCCAAGAAAGAAATTTTCACCGCAATAAATGAAGAGCCACACACACTAACGCACACCTACACCTCAGCTGGTGATTACAAAGTAATTATTTCGGTTGATGACGCATTCGGCCTCAACAAAAAGGTCGAAAGAATCGTCCATATGAAATAGGTTCAGTTAAAAATCTCAATTATTAAAAAAGGCCCTCTTAAAAGAGGGCCTTTTTTAATTTTCAAACAATAACAGTTTCAAGTTACTTTGAATGTTTGTAATACCTCATCTCGGCATATCTGTTTACAAAACCTATCCTCTCATAAAGGCGCTGAGCACCCTTATTGGCATACTCGACATGCAGATAAATATCGCCCCTGGACTCCTTTACGGCCGTTTCTATGAGTTTTCTCCCAATCCCGTGGCTACGGTTGTTTTGGTCTACCCCTACAAAAAGAAGGCACTTGTCGGGGATGTAGCCCTGCATTCTCGTTTCGAGCATCACCACAGCACCAAGCAGTTTTTTGTTTTGGATAGCAAGGACAATAAAACCACCCTTTCGCGGATCACCACCTATGGCATCATCTATACCCCTTAGCGTATCCTCAAAAGTATCTTCGTAAGGGTGTAGGGCATCCATAATAAAACGCGCAAGGCCATCGGCCGTTGTAAAGAATTCTAGCGAACCCAGCGAATCGACTCTATAGATTTCTACTTTCCCACAATCGCCATCAAATGTGCCAACAAGCATGGGGCCATCATCCTCACTTTTAGCTAGTCCGTCTGTTTCAAGCGCCAGTGCAAGCTTGGCAACCATTGGGCCAAAAATTTCCTTGTCCCAAGACCCAAGCGACTCAAGAGCATCTTCAAGCCCCGAGGGCGGGAGACCATCAAGTTTTTCTTCTCCCTTTTTGGTTATCGAAATGACGACAGACCGCCTGTCACGTTTTGACTGGTTTTTCTTCACCATCTTTTTCGCTTCAAGCCTGCTTACCACACCTGTAAGGGTGGAAATGCTTATTGAAACGGAATTGGAGAGTTCGCTTGCAGTCATGGGGCCCTTGCGTAGAAGTTCCTGCATGACAGAGAGTTGCGGCAAGGTAACCCCTGACTTGCTTACCGCAAGTTTTGATCTTTTTGCAATCGCGTGATTGATCTTTCTGATGGAGCCTAATATGTCAGCTTCAGTATAAGTTTTTTCCATAAATTGTCCTCTAATTTTTTTGGTTAGGAGCATTATACATAAAATGCTGTTTATTGCAAAATTTAAATGAGTCAGATTTAATTATGCAAATAGCATGATTTTACATATTTTGGTTTCAGTTGGAACTATCTCACTGCAACTTGAAGAACAATCTTGCATAAGATATAATTGGCATGGAGGTACAACATGGACAAAACCGAAGTTTCACAGATTAAAACATCAGGTATCATACTTGGGATTACATTTCTTTTTATACCGATAGTAGCACTTATCTACTCATTTGCTACATTCAAGAAGAACGAGAGAATCCTTATTGCCCAGTGGGACAAGGTCTCTGCTGAAAACAAGGAAAAACTCAGGGCAATGAGTTCTGCACTCCTTGCAACATGGCACGCAGCATTTGCCCAGCTTGGGCTTTCATTGATGCTTGCAGCATTCCTAGGTTATATGTATGGGCTCGATGCGTTGAACAAAACCGCCTCTATAAACACATTTATGTTCTTCTTCATAGTTGCTGCAGTAATCGTTCAGGTCTGGGCTGGAGTAAATGGATTTATTCTCTCCAGAAGCACCTATTCCCAGGAAGCCAAATAGCGGACTTGCTCTTCAGTCAGCTGGTCGATCTTTACTTCCACTGATTCCAATTTGAGCCTGGCGACATCCATATCCACCTTTTGTGGAACCGGAACCACGTCTTTTGCCAGGCTCTTTCCATTTTCCAGACCATAAAGCAGGGAAAGTGCTTGTAAAGAGAACGAGAGGTCCATGATCTCCGCAGGGTGGCCATCGGCACACACCAGATTGACAAGTCTCCCCTCGCCAAGCACGTAGGTTTTTTTCCCAGAAGGCAGTGTATATTCCTGGATATTGTTTCTGGCTTCTCTGTGAGAAATCGCATAGTTTCTGAGCTGAGCCATTGACACTTCCACATCAAAATGTCCGGCATTGCAAAGGATTGCCCCGTCTTTCAGCAGATCGAAATGCCTGTTATCGATTATGTTGATGTCACCTGTTGCGGTCACAAAGATGTCGCCAATCCTGGCCGCATCTTTCATCTCCATGACCTCACAGCCGTCAAAATAGGCTTCCATTGCCCTGATGGGGTTCACTTCAGTCGCCACAACCCTTGCACCGAGGCCTTTTGCTCTCATTGCGAGTCCCCTGCCAACCCAGCCATAGCCAGCTATGACAACTGTTTTCCCACATACTGTTAGATTGGTTGTCCTCATTATTCCATCCCAAGATGACTGGCCTGTTCCATACCTGTTGTCAAAAAGGTACTTGCTCTGGGCGTCATTCACGGCAATCACAGGACATGGCAGCTTGCCCTCACGAGCAAGCGCCCTCATCCTTGTCAAACCAGAGGTTGTTTCTTCTGTTGCACAAAGAATTTTCATTGAAGGGTGTTTTCTGACCATTGTCACAACAAGATCCGCACCATCATCAAGGACAAGGTCTGGACCAATTGCCAGGGTGCTCTCAATGTTTTCCTCATGCTCGATCTCGCTTTCACCCCTTCTTGCAAAAACATTTACACCAAGGGAAGCCAGACCAGCAGCAACATCATCTTGCGCAGTAAGGGGATTTGAAGAGCAAATGGCAACTTCGGCACCTGATAATTTGAGTACCTTTGCAAGATAAGCTGTTTTGGCCTCAAGATGTATGGACATGGAGATTTTGACCCCGCTAAACTTGCCTTTTAGATATTCCGAAAGATTCGTGAGGACAGGCATTCTTTTTGAAACCCAATCTATCTTCAAAAGACCTGCATCTTTTAGTTTTTCATCATAAATTCTGCTCATTAAACTCCTCCTTGTGCAAACAACAAAATAGCAGATTTCTTTTCCATTTAAAAGTTTGCATTGAAAAGAGTAAAAGCCTTGCTAGAATGCTTTGCATGAATAAGAGAACAATTGCCCTTGTTATCGCTGGTGTTCTTGCCCTTACATCAATCATACTCGACCAGCTTGGCCTCATAGAGGGGTTGAAAAATGGCTTTTTTATATACATCCTAATCTCAGTCCTCATCATTGCCATTGGGATTACAAGCAAAAACAGGGGTATTCTAATGGCATCAATCGTTTTTGGAGTAGCACTTTCTGTTGGGAAAATTATTTCCATGGGATACATACCCCTCGAAAATTTGAGCATTAAATACTTCAGTTTTATAAATATTGTGCTCCCAGGGATAATCCTTGGCATAGCAATATGGCAAAAGAAATGGACTCTTGTGTACTGTTTTTTAATGCTCTTTGCGTCATTCTTTATTTCATCACTTGTCAAATCAGGCCTTGTTTCTCCAGTCTGGTCGTGGGTCTCACTTGGCCTCTCTTTTGTTGGAACCTTGTGGATCACTCTATGGTCGTCCAATTTTGAAGTGGCCGACACAAAAAGCAAATATTTGGCAGTGGTTGGGCCTGTTTTTGCCGTTTTTCTTGCTACCGCTCTCCCAATTGAAGGGCCCTTTACAACAACTGCCCTCATTTTATCAATTATAGCTTCATCCCTGTCATGTTTCTTTCTTGTTCAATCCAAAGGTGGGATTTTGGCCGTTTCAGCAATGCTACTGGCAATCTCATGGCCAATCATGCCTTCAAACTACTGGTTTGGCTGGCTCCCTTTCATATTTGAAATATCAGCATTCCTTTGTATCGGGATATATCTTGCCCAGACAAGGCCCCAAAAAGAGCTTATAGAATGATTTTGCGCGGTAGCTGTAATATTTTTGCACACTAATTTATAGCTGCCATTAAACATATTCTTAAACCCGTACAAATACCTGATCCGGAATTAAATCCTGCAGGCACTTTCTTTTAGATATATCCAAAACATTATCATCTTCCATTCTTAGCGTTGACAAGAATAGCAGCACTTTTAGAATCCAAAAAGAGGATAAAAACAACATGAATATTTGCCCAAAATGCAAAACAATATGTGATGAAACCGATGAAATTTGTCCAAATTGCGGTGAAGATTTTTCTGATTATGACGAAGAAGAACTTGAATCAGGGTTCGAACCAGAAATTCTTTACATGGCTGACAACCTGGCAGAAGCCCAGGCCATAGTAGAATTTTTGAGAGAGAATGACATTGCTGCAACCTACATTGATCAATCTTCGCCAACAAGGTTCATGACCGCAATGAGACCTTCTTCAGCCAACTCAGTTCCAGTTTTAGTTCCAGATGAATCAATTGAGGAGGCACAAGAGATGCTGGAGGAATATATGGCGGCAGTTCCAGATCTTGCCAGTGAATTTCAGGATGACGAAGAAGACGATTTTGACGATGATTTTGACGATGAAGACGATGATGAGGAAGAGGAGTATAAAGGCTCTCAAGTTTGCTGATTTAATAGCCACTAGATAATAAAAAAGCTGGTTTTTTCAAAACCAGCTTTTTTATTATTCAAGAAACCATGGAAGTTTATTCGTGCATTTGTGCTCAAAAAAGCAAAAAAGGCCAGCTTTTAAGCTGGCCTTTTTTGTGGAAAATCTAGATTTGAGCTACTCTCTACTCTCTTCCAGTCCCTGGTGAAACAATGTTGATTGTGACCGGACGCTTACGATATCTGACATCAAGGTTTGGATTGACTGTGCGTTCTGTCCTGCCTGCTTTGTCGGTTGCCCTTGTCAGAAGCTGGTAGGTTGAGCCCTGAATTGATGTGTTGAGCTCATAGGACCACTCATTTGTCTTGGTGTTCAGATTTGCCTTGAACCATGTTGAACCGCCATCAAGCGAGATCTCGATGTTGTTGACTGGGGCCTGGCCCTTGCATTCACCCATTAGATTAAATGGAAGTCTGATTGTGTCATTCTCAAGAACATTGCTGCACCAGCTCTTTGGCGTCGGATCCGATGCCAAATCGGTATCAGCTGACCCACCGGTGGCTGCACCTGCGGGTGGTGGTGGAGGCGCACCGCCTCCTCCAGAAGGACATCAGCCATATGGTCTGAAAGCCGTTGAACCATTGGTTCCATAGGTCACCGGCATCATCAAACCACAGGCTAAGGCAAACAGTACTGAAACAACTAGTAGTTTTTTCATATGTTTGGCTCCTTTCGCCTGAATTTATGCTAGTATTCAATCACAATTCAATCTTAAATGCAATGGTCCATTTTGGTGATATTTACACTAGTTTTGTGCTAGGTTCATAAATCATCACGCAAACGCTGTATTTTCTTACAAACAACAATTTTATATTTTCGCTTATTTTTCGGTAATATATCATCATATCATAAAAAGAATCCAAAATTTACCAGGTTGAATGATAGCGTGATAACATTCAACAATAATTTCACATTTTGAATCTTGTTGGCCTGTTATCAAATCAAATCAGAACTAAACTATATGAAATCAAAATTTCACAAATTTTAGAAGTGAAGGTGATTTTAAGAAAACAATGGTAAAAAGCGAAATATCTGGAAGCGGTTTATTCTTATTTAACCAGAATAATCAATTTAGACACTAATATAATTCTATATGAACGGGAAAAGCGCTGTTCTGTTGGTCATTGATGGTCTAGGAGTTGGGTGTCTACCTGATGCTGCACAGTACGAGGATACAGGCACATCAACTCTCTCCCATGCCACCGAAAATGGCAAATTAAATTTACCATATCTCACAAAATTTGGTCTGTACAAACTTTGTGGCAGGGATGGACCAAGCCAGGCATCAACAGGTCGCATGGTTCCTAAATCATCAGGCAAATCAACAGTAGAAGGCCACTGGGAGATGATGGGTCAGCCAAAAACTAATCCTTTTAACATTTTCCCAGATGGGTTTTCTTCAGAGATCATGGATACTATATCTAAGCTCATAGGGAGAGGTCTCCTTGGTGGTCAACCAGCTTCAGGAACAAAAATCATCGAACAGCTTGGAGAACGTCACCAAAAAACTGGCATGCCGATAATCTATACATCAGCCGATTCCGTACTGCAGGTTGCAGCCCATGAGAATACGATACCAGCAAACGAACTTTACGAGATTTGCAAAACAATAAGGAACAACTTTAATCAACCAGACAGCTTTGCGAGGGTAATTGCCAGGCCATTTGCTGGTGAGCCAGGAAATTATTACAGAACCTCCAGGAGAAGGGATTTTACACTCAAGATCCCGGAACCAAATGTCCTTTCAGAGCTCAAGAAACGCAATATAAATATATCTGGGGTGGGGCGCATAGCTGACCTTTTCCCAGAATACCTTGATACTTTTGATAATCCACCCGGCAATATTGAGTGCCTTGAGCGAACAAAAATGTATAGGCAGATGTATCATGGTTTCGTCTTTGCCAATCTTGAAGACCTGGACATGCTCTATGGCCACAGACGCGACAAGCAGGGATATGCAAAATCACTTGCAGAGCTTGATGAGGCATGGCCCAAATTCCTCATGTCTCTTGCAAATGATGATCTTCTAATAGTCGCGTCTGATCATGGCTGTGACCCAACACATGAGAAACACACCGATCATACAAGAGAATACACCATGTTGATGTGCTACATGAAAGGTTATGAGGGCGTTGATCTTGGGACAAGGCAATCGCTTTGTGATGTTGGAGCGACAATCCTGGATTTTTTTGGGATAAATCCTTTGTGTGGTGAATCTGTGCTAAAGGATGCCACTAGCTGCAAAAAGAAAACCAAGACCTCAACAAATTTCTACAACAACAATTAACCTCTTCTATATATCCAATTGACTCTTGGTTTTTCTTCCCAAGGATATTTTATAAAAAGTTGCAATGGAAGCATTGGAGCTGGAAGATCATCCTGAGTAACATCTTTCAGATATTCGTGTGAAACGGCCACAAATTTTATTGGAAGTTCCATTTCTTTTGAGGCTTGCTTCACTATTTCTAAGCCTTCAAGGAAGTCTTTTCTTGTACTTTTTTCCTTAAGGTGTGGGTTCGCAACAATATGCGTGAATCTAGTATGCGCTCCAAAAGCAACCTCACCTGCAATTGTCTTTATCTGATCCACGGTTTTGGAAAATGGTCTAAAAGGATTTACTACCAATATAAACTCGTATCCATTAGTTTCGATCCTCGGCATCACTTGTGCAAGTGCCGTTGAACCCTGCTTATCGCCACCGACATCTACAACGAGTTTTCTGGACTTGTCCGCCACCCACGCATACAAGTGTGTTGGAATTATTGGCATATCAGCAAAAGCAATTGATCCTTCCGGCGTCAGGACTTCAAGTCCTGCCTTCCTCAAGATGTCCGCTTTATCCCTGATTCGTATGTATGGTTTGACAACATCAAAATCTAAAAGGGCAACTTTTTCATCATTCTGGTGAAGATAGAGGGCATAATTTATGGCAACCTCTGTTTTGCCGGTACCAGTAGCGCCGGCAAAAATAAATATTCTTGCTTCCATATCAGTTTTCCTTGTATGCGATGGCCATCTCCATAAGTGCAGATGAAGGGTCAATCCCAAGGGGGATTGGATCTTTGATATAACCAACATAATTCTTTAACTCTGCAACCAATTCCCCATCAGTAGATAACGGCCCAACAAATCCAATACCATCAACTTTGCCTTTGAGGCTTGCGGCCATTTTCCCAGTTGATTTTGCTACTCCATAGACAAAAGCTTTATAAACATTTTCTGCTTTCTTATTGCCAGATTCTACCATTTTCCTGACTTCATTCAGATTGGATGTTCCAAGATGACCCAGAATACCCGATTTTCCTCTCACCTTTTCAAGCATCTGCTCTTTGGTATATTTGCCAGAAAAGGCCATTCTGTAAACACATCTCTGACCAAAAAACCCTGATCTTGTTGGCGTCATAGCGCCTTCGCCATCGTAGGAATCTTCAATATCCAGCAGTCCGCCTTTTTCATGGGCGCATGCAGATATCTCGTCGCTGCTCAAATAAATTGAGACAATATTGGATTGTTCATACTCCTTACCAGTTATTCTGCACAGCTCTTTTGCCCCAAGGAGGTGCTCAAATGTTCTTGCAACTATCCTGCGCTGGATTTGAGGTATGCCAGAAAACACAGCAACAGGCGGTAATTCACCATAAGTAAGCGGATACGCAAGCATGGCCTTCTTGGGAGCAAGCAACAAAAGTATCTGTGGACAGACATTGGTTTTCTCATGGCCAAAGGTGTCGCAGGCTATCTTTGAAGAAAGCTCATTGTCCAATATCGTGATTTTATTACATGTTTGATGGGTCATGGAATAGCAGGTAATTCCTAAATCAGTCGACATGCCACCCATCTGTATGGCGATCTTTTCCGCAATCGAACCAGTTTCGCATGGACATTCCGGATAAGCAAAATTTGCGCTTGATATTTTGTTTCTGCCATCAAAAACAGAGGCTTCAATTGCGTTCTCGGCTGGGAATAGGGTCAATACCTTCATTTGCCACCTTCCATGTGTTTGTTTTTAGCAAAAAAATCTTTGTCGGTAACTCTAAGAGTCTCAGCGATTTTTCTAAATTCTTCCTTTACATCCTCATCACCCATCGGCGCCCAGGCTCTTATCTCTATGTAGCCTTTGTCGATTGGTAGATCAACAATCAAATTGAAGACTTTGCTGTTACTGGATGTCACGGTTATTTCATACTCATACCATCTTGCATCGAGATTACCAAGGATGATATTGTCTTTCTTTAAAAGTTTTACGTTATTGGATACTGGAAGTTCCATGAGCTTTCTAAAATCCCCAAGAGATACATTGTTATCGTTGTATGATGCACAAACAAACGCATATTCGTAATTCTCTTCATCATCCCATTTGGAAATCTTGATGGGGGCCTTGTGGAATATCGTATAGCTATAGGCTCCAGTTTCTTTTCTAAGTTCCCCGAAATATTTGAATGATTCCCAGGATTTGCCGGTTTCGAGCGTATAAAAAGGCCCCATATAGGTTGAAGGTTCTTTTCCAGAAGACCTGCAGGAATAAAAAACGACCATCAGGATTGCTATTGTCAGAAAAGCAACAGCAAAACTAATGGTTTTCCTGGAAGTATTTTTCATTTGTTACCTTTAATGTCCTGGCCGCCTCAAGTATTGGTTCCTTGGAAGTTATCACGGTCCCGAAACCCATTATGAAACCACCATCTATCTGAAGTTTGAAATAAATTTTCTCTCTTTGCCCATTTTTGGCACCGGTGAATTCCATTGTTTTGCCATCAACAGTTTCTTGCCATGTTGAAATGATTTCGTCCCCTTCCATCTCGCTGGCTTCCACAGATTCCCTCCAGACCATCCCGTCAGGCCACCATTTTATCTGGACCCTACATTCCGGACCCTGGAACGCCAACCTCTGGGGGGAATTCTCTATTGGGAAACGCTCCGGGATAACCATCGTAAAAAACGGGCCTTTCACCAGAACGCCACTCGCACAAGCACAAAAAGCAACTGTCAACAAAACCACCAAGGCAAATTTGGTCATTTTCATATCTATAATTCTCCCTTCTGAAAGACAAGTTTCAAGGAACAAAGGATGGATTTGTAAACTCAATTTTTTGTATCAATTTTTTAATTTCCTCAAGATCCACCGACGACCCTGGTTGCACTGAAGCAATTATTTCCAAGCACCACCCGTCAAAGGGAAACACCGCTCTAAAAATGGACCTGATCACCTGGGTACCAGTTTGGTCTTTTTGGTTAATCTGCTCAGTAAATACGGCCATATTCCCGGCCTTGGCCTCGCTACTCACAATAGTTTCTGCATAAGGCGGGAGTGTGCCTGTTTCAAGTCCCTTTGTGACACCCTTTTTAAATACCCCTTTAAACCATTTAAACGAGCAAAAAGCAGTTTTTCCAGTCATGTCATTGATGCTTTCTATTTTCTCCCTGTCCGGCATCAACACAATCTGATAAGAAAAACCATCGGGAACTTCAACCTGATACATCCCCTTTGGAATCTCCATTTCAAAAAATGACCCTTTTACAGTATTGCTACCACATCCGGCCAGAAAACAAAAAGTTAGTCCAAAAACTGCCATTGCCAGCACTTTTTTCATTAAAACACCTCTTTTAAAAAAGGGGCGACCAAAAGGTCGCCCCGGTTTCTACTTTCCACCAATCTGATCAGACTATACCCTGGGCTATCATTGCGTCAGCGACTTTTCTAAAACCAGCAATGTTTGCACCAAGAACATAATTGTGCCTCTGCCCAAATTCCTCAGCCGCATTATAGGCCGAATCATGAATTTCTTTCATTATTCTCTGCAAATGTTTATCAACTTCATCCCTTGTCCATGCCATGTGGAGGGCATTCTGTGTCATTTCAAGTCCCGAAACGGCAACTCCACCTGCATTGGCAGCTTTTCCAAGGCCATATAGTATACCATTGTTAAGGAATATCTTTACTGCCCCTGGAGTTGAAGGCATATTCGCACCCTCAGAAACGGCAACGCAGCCACCCTTAACAAGTGCCTCTGCGGATACTTCATCAAGCTCGTTTTGCGTTGCGCAAGGCATGGCCACATGATAGTTGTGGGCTTTCCAAATTCCCTGAGCACCATCAAAATACTTTGCGTTATATTTCTCTGCGTATTCCTTGATTCTGCCCCTCTTGACATTTTTGAGCCACATGATGAAATGTAGCTTTTCTTTGTCGATTCCAGCTTCATCAATTATGTAGCCGTCCGAATCAGAGCAAGTTATAACCTTGCCACCAAACTCGGTGACCTTCTCAATGGCATACTGTGAAACATTTCCAGAACCTGAAATTGCCACTAGCTTACCCTTTAAATCCAGGCCCTTGGTAGCAAGCATGTTCATCAGGAAGTATGTTGCACCATAACCTGTGGCCTCTGGACGTATGAGCGAGCCTCCAAAGGTAATTCCCTTTCCAGTAAATACACCAGAAAACTCATTCATGAGCTTTTTGTACTGGCCAAACAGGTAGCCTATTTCTCTGCCTCCAACGCCTATGTCTCCGGCAGGAACATCGGTATTTGGGCCAAGATGACGGAAGAGCTCATTCATGAAGCTCTGGCAAAATCTCATTACTTCATTGTCAGATTTGTTCTTGGGGTCAAAATCTGCTCCGCCTTTTCCTCCACCCATTGGAAGGGTGGTGAGGGCATTCTTGAGAATCTGCTCAAAACCAAGGAACTTCAGGATTGATATATTTACACTCGGATGAAACCTCAAACCACCTTTGTACGGTCCAATTGCACTATTAAATTCTATCCTGAACCCCCTGTTTACAATGATGTCCCCTGCATCACTGACCCATGGTACACGGAACATTACTACCCTTTCTGGTTCAATGATGCGCTCAACGACACGCAGCTTCCTGTAAACCGGATTGCGCTCTATGAGCGGCTCCAGGCTTTCCACAACTTCGTGGACTGCCTGGTGGAACTCCGGCGAAGCCGGGTCCCTTTGTTTAACAATAGACATAATCTCGTCAATAAAATTTGACACCCTACACTCTCCTTTTCTTTACGCGCAGGCATCTTTTGCGCCGCCTGCAAAGCGCGAGTCAATTAGAAGTCCTAGATTCCAGCAATCAGGACGGATGCTGCAATTGCATTCAATTTCGACTCTGCCGTATCAGACCTTGAAGGCACTATTACCGGGACCTTGGCGCCAAGGACGATTCCGGCCGTCTCGGCGTTACAGTTTCCCAGGTAAACCAGGGCCTTGTAGAATATATTGCCTGATTCAATGTTTGGCATAAGTAGTACATCGGCGTCTCCGGCGACTTCCGATACAATACCCTTGTGCTCTGCGGCGTGCTTATTGACGGCATTGTCCATTGCGAGTGGACCATCAATAATCACGTCTTTCCCAAACTGCTTTCTGTCTCCCATCTTTGCGAGTATGGCTGCATCCATTGTCGAGACAACCTTGTTTGAGACAGTCTCAACGGACGAACAGACTGCCACTTTTATCGGGCTGATGCCAAGTGCCCTGGCAACAATAATTGCATTTTTAAGTATTTCTATCTTTTCATCGAGGGTTGGTGCTGGAACCATTCCACCATCAGTCATGATCATGAGCTTTCTGTATGTGCTGGTTCCAATAAGACCAACATGTGAAAGTACCTTGCTTTTTGCAAGACCCTTTTCCTTGTCCAGAATGGCCTTGAGAAGTATCGGCGTACCAACAAGACCTTTCATAATTATTTCAGCTTTTCCATTTCTGATTTCTTCAACTGCCACCTTTGGGGAAACTGTTGGATCCGGCTGGTGGATTATTGGCCATGGAATTTCCATATTAAGCTGAGATGCAATTTTCTTGATTTCAGGTTCGTTGCCAACAAGAATTGGCTCGATAATTTTTTGATCAACCGCCATTTTGACTGCTTCAAGAACAACATCGTCCTCTGCAGCAGCAACAATAAGTTTTTTTGGGCCTTTCTTTTTAGCAACTTCAATAAGCTGTGCAAAATTTTCAATCATTATTTGTCTCTCCTTGGTTATTGAAAAATTGAACCTTGAACAATTTTTTGCGCAGGCATCGATATTAGATCCCTGCTTGTAGACTCTTTGTGCTTTGAAAGATAACCCTTTACAATCTGGTATCCAACCGCAAAACCAGCACAGAAAGGAAGATCAGATCCATAACCGCCATACAGGAAAGGCCTGTGTCTGTCCATGCCGACAAGTTTCAGATTGTCCCTGTATTTTGGCCACAAGGTTTTTACCTGATCAACCGTCAGACTTGATGCAATATCTGAAATAAACTGCGGCCCATGTTGCTCTTCAACAAAAACCTCCGAAAGGCCTTCATTTACAATTGCAGAGGCAAGATCAAAATGCGGCCCGCCAATCGGGAAAAGAGTGGCCCTCATCTGATGGTGATATTCCCTCGCAACAGAAGCCTTCAAATGCACAAGCGAATATGTTGTTGGCCAGATTGAAAAGATTATATAAGGTGGAACGCTGCCAAAACCTGTGTACCCCTTAAAACGTTCTACAACATCGGGTTTTGTCCTGTCAGCAATAAGTAGTGCCCATATTGCGGCTGGCCCACCAAAATATTTGCGTGACATTCTGAGAGTTTCTTCTACTTTTTCCCAGGCCTGGAAAGCAACAAGGGCATCGTAAGCCGCCCTTACCTCCCTGAGATCATCATCAGGATCAAATAGCATCCCCAACCTGAGAAGCTGGTAGCCTGAAAAACCAGACATACCCTGGCTCATTAAATCCCATAATGCTTGAAGCGGGTCTGCCAGCATTTTTCGCTGTAATTTGACCCTCTCCCTGCCTTCGACCTTTGGACCTTCTTCCAGGAATTTTAGCAGTAGGTCCTTGGTCGGCACCTGTACAAAATCCTGGAGTGTCGCCATTTTTTAGTACTCCTTCGCTTTCTCGACGCCCCTTAGAACTCTCAGTCCTCCTTGGGCGAGTGCCTCCATCTCCATCTGACCCCCATAAACAACCACTTTGGCAATATAGCCAACATAATCAGTGATTCTCGAAACAACATAATCAGAATACGCGATGGAACCAGTGAGAATAATTGCGTCAACTCTACCTTTTAGGGCGGTTGCCATGATACCTATTTCCTGGGATATTTGATAGATCATGGCATCAAGGACCATTTTAGCCTTCATGTCTCCATTTTTTATCCTATCAAGCACTTCACGTACATCATTTGTGCCAAGATAAGCGTAAATACCACCCTTTTTTGAAGTTATGGTCGCAATATTATCTTCTGTATACTTTCCAGAAAAACACAGCTCAATGAGCGAGGCCAGCGGGAGCCAGCCAGAACGTTCTGGCTGAATTGGACCAGCCTCTTTTGCATTGTCGTAATCAGCTATTCTTCCTACCTCGACAGGTACAATCGAAATGCCACCGCCCATGTGGGCGACAACAAATCTGGATGTTCCAGGGGTGATGCCAAGCTCTTTAACTGCTCTTCTGCAAGCAGCTCTGATATTGAGAGCATGACCCAGTGACACCCTTTCGCATTCAGGGAAACCAGCTACTCTTACAAAATCTTCGAATTCATCAACCGACACAGGATCAACAATATAAGCTGGAATACCTCTTTCTTTCCTTATCATGTCGGCAATGATTCCGCCAAGAGTGGATGGATGGTCTGCTCTCTTTGATTCAATGAGATCAACAAGCATTGCATCATTGATAATATAAGTGCCTGCTGGAATTGGTTTGAGAGGTCCGCCCCTGCCAACAACACATTCAATGCTTTCTTCTGGGATAGAATGTTTGGACAGGAAATCTTTTATGGCTTTGAGCCTGAATGGTGCCTGGTCTGATGTTTTTGGAAAGCTAGCGAGTTCCTCATTACTATGTGTAATGTTCTCCTGCGCTATCTCTTTTTCGTCGTCGAAGACTGCCACCTTGGTTGAGGTGGAGCCTGGGTTAATGACTAGTACCCTTGCCATAGGCTCCTTTCAGGTTGCGGTTTACTTGCTTATTTTATCCTTTTTAGCCAGTCGGTCAATGAAGCAACACACCGCAACTGCAATAATCTTTTACTATTCTATTTCAATCCATTCTTGAGGTATTTTGCGACCTTCTGATTATGTTCTGCGATGGTTTCAGAGAAGTCGTTGTAGCCTTTGCCAGTGGCGACAAAAAAGAAATAATTTGTCTTGGCTGGCCAGAGTGCCGCCTCAATGGCCGATAGCCCTGGATTGCACACCGGCCCAGGAGGTAACCCAGGATATTTGTAAGTATTGTAGGGCGAATCGACTGCAAGCTCTTTCAATGTAAGGATCACCGAAGGCTTCTCGAGAACATAACCGACAGTTACGCAAGATTCGAGCTTCCAACCTGCCTTCAACCTGTTCCAGAAAACCGATGAAACATTCTTCATTTCCTCAGTAGTTCCAGATTCCCTCTCGATTATTGAAGCAAGTGTGACCAGCTCGTGGACACTCAGCCTAAGTTCCTTGCATCTTGCTTCAAACTTGCTGGTAAATATTTGTTCAAATTCTTTCAACTGGCGCTTTATAAGTCCTTCTGCAGAGACATCATCAAGAAGATACGTGTCAGGATAAAGATAACCCTCAAGCGATTTGCCCTTTATAGTTTTTGAAAATTTGAGCTGGAAGCTATCTTTTGAGTTTAAGGCAAGCTCCCTGTATTTTTCACCATCAAAACCGCGCAGGTATGAGAGCAACATTCCAATCTCCCTGGCTGTTCTTCCCTCTGGAACGAGAATTTTTGTGGGTGGGAGTCTGCCTTCTGTCATGAGTTTTTTTATAACCTGGGGCATCGAAAGCGGCTCGCCAAAGGTGAAAACACCGGCCTGGAGTTTCGGGCCAGCCTCTTCCCTGCGGATTTCATAAAGAAAAACCCATTCAGAGCTTATGAGTCCTTTATCAGCAAGTAGTTTTGCTATCTGGGAAGGTGAGGAACCAGCTTTGACTTCAAATGTGACCGGATATTCAGCATTGCCATAAAGTGTAGCAACAGCATTTTGCATCCATAGATAAAAACCACCCACTGCGACCAACAAAACGAGGACAAAAACGCCTGCCCATAAAAGGACCCTATTCATCATCGCTCCTTCTTGCGCGGAGCTGGCCGCACGCAGAATCAACCCCAAGCCCAAGGCTTTTTCTTACAGTTGCATCCCTCCCCTGTGACCTCAACCTTTCAAGGAAAAATCTTATTTTTGCTGGGTTTGATGGTCTGTAGGATGCACAATCCGTCGGATTGTAAGGGATCAGGTTTATAAGGGATGCTATGCCATCTGTGATATCTGCCAGTGCATCTGCACTGTCCAGCCCATCATTGACACCATCAAGCATCACGTATTCAAAAGTGACCCTGTTGCCCGTCATTCCCTGATAAAGCTTTATCTCTCCAATAAGTTTTCGTATCTGCATTACTTTTGCAGCTTTTGGCATAATCCTCTCCCTGAGTCTTTGGGTTGGGGCATGCAAGGATATGGCCAGATTAACTCTCGGAAGCTCCTGTGCGAGTCTTGTTATCATGCCAGGTATGCCTACAGTTGAAACAGTCATATGTCTCTGTGACATACCAGCTTCATCCTGGAGCCTCAACACGGATTCTTTAAAGTTCACCCAATTGAGCATTGGCTCCCCGACACCCATGAAAACAACATTTCTTGGTTTGGGTCTAGCAAGTGCCACCTGATAGATGATTTCTGATGCTTCAAGATTTCTTTCCAAACCCGTGCTTCCCGACTGGCAAAATGTGCAGGACAATGGGCAACCAACTTGCGTCGAAATGCAAATCGTCACATGTCCTGCCGTTCTCATAAGAACGGACTCAATAGCATTCCCATCTTCCAACCTCACAAGCAACTTGACAGAACGATCACGCGATACTGCAGTCTTTTCAACATAAGGCCCCTTTGAAAAATTTTCCTTCATTATTTTTCTAAGGTTTTCTGGCAAATCAGTCATTTTCTCAGGATCAAGGACACTCTTCTCCCAAATCCACCTGATGATTTGATTTGTTCTGAAAGGCTTTTCCCCAAGACCTTCAAACCATTTTGACAGCCCTTCCCTGGAAAGCTCAAGAATGTTCACAGACAAATCTTACAAATAGATTGGGGGGCTTACAAGGATTCAACAAAAACAAAACATCAGGCCATTTACAGAGCAAAACCAACCCAATAAAATCACATTATGAGAAAATTTGTTTTGCCATTATTGATTGGAGTTTTTTGTGTTATATGCCTAGTAATGATTGGTTGTGGAGTGAAAAGTGAGACATCTTCAGAGATTAACGGGGAAACAATGAAAATATCAAGTCCTGCTTTTGAAAATGGCGGCATGATACCCAAAAAATATACCTGCGATGGGAAGAATATTAATCCACCACTTTCTTTCTCAGATCTTCCAGACAACACAAAAAGTGCCGTCCTCATCTGTGATGATCCCGATGCACCAAGCGGACATTTCACGCATTGGCTCATTTATGACATCCACCCACTTGCTCTTTCCGTAGGCGAAAATGAACCAAAAACAAGGATTATGACCAATGGCTCAAGACAGGGGCAAAATGATTTTGGAGAGATTGGTTGGGGTGGGCCATGTCCCCCTTCTGGCACGCACAGGTACGTGTTCAAGCTTTATGCGCTAGACAAAATGCTCAATCTTGATCTGGGTGCAAAGAGAAAGATCATTGAAACGGCCATGCAAGGTCACATTATCGCTGAAGCAGAGTTTACTGGCACTTACGGAAGGTAGGTTTCAATCAGAATCGGGATCAATGTCGGCCATTCTCTGGGAAAAGGTCTCCAAATACCTCATGAGAATGAGCTGGGCCTCAATAGCATCCTTTTTTTCCCTCATCTGCCTGTCCGTTTTGCCCATATCATGGCCAAGGTTCCTTGCTTCAATAGAGGTTAGGCTCTCATTCACAAGAGCAACATCAATACAAAGAGCCTCTTTGAGTCTGCCGGCAAAACCCCTCACAAACTTGGCCCACTCTGATTCAACCTCGCTTGCTGGATAGCCAACAACAAGCAGATTGGCACCTTTTTCCAGAACCACTTTTCTTATGGCTTCAATGTCTGAAGGGAGATCGCTTCTCTTGATTGAGAGCAGGGGAAAAGAAAACAAACCATCCGGGGAATATGCAACACCAATATTTTTTGTGCCAAGATCAAGCGCAACTATCGACACTAGATGACCCTGAGGCAATGGAGTGGACATTGACCAGTACAATAGGTGCAAACAATGCACTTGTCATGGTCAATGACTGCTTTGTTTTCAGAAAGGTTGATGGCTTCCTGTGGACAGAACTTAACGCAAGTTCCACAGCCGATACACCAGAAAGAGACAAGCATCTTTCTTGGAATAGCCTTAAGTGGCGGTGGATCCTTGCCTTTAAAAAGCTCAAGGTTCCAATCCACTTCGCTTGGGTGCTTCATTCCGATTGCAACAGAGTGCGCGTATGAGAAATTAATACAATATTTTATGGCCCTTTTTGCGTCATGGAGGAGCTTGCCACCAGCCAGGGCTTTCATCAGATACGTTCCCTTGCCAGTTTTATAGTCCCATTCAAGCTCTTTCTCCATGTCCTCTATCGAGCCATCCTTGATTCCCCACCCTTCAACATTGAACATCGAGAAGACGCACTCAAGCTCAGGTATTTGCCTTATGAGCTTTGTTACTTCAACAGTATGCGTTGAAACACCAACCACCCTTATGAGGCCCTTACTTTTGTACTCAAGGAGCACATCCAAAGCTCCCCTATGACCCTTTAGAGTGAGCGCAGTTTCCTGCTCGTGGAGGAGATATATCGGGATAACATCAAGCTTCATCTCCCGAAGAGATTTCTCAACAGATTGCCTCATTTTTTCGGGGGTTTCGGCGTATGATTTGGTTGCTATGACGGCATTGTGCCTGATGCTTGGCGGGAGCATTCCAATCTGGTTCTGGCTCTCATAAAGCTCGGCAGTATCAAAAAAATTGATTCCCCTCTCCCAAGCATAGGACATAACCATGACTGCATCCTGCATGGAGAGGTTGGCTTGAAGCTGGCCTATCGTGAGTGTTCCAAAACAGAGCCTTGAGACATCAAGACCAGTGTTTCCAAAAGGCACTCTTTCAATCATTTTACCAATATCTGATGCAATTCGGTTTCCAGAGTTGATGTCAGCTGACCAAATTTTGAAGATTCAATACCACCAGCCTGGCCAAGATCCGGTCTTCCGCCACCCTTGAACCCAACTATGCTTGCAACTTTAGTTACAAGTTTGCCACAGTGAAGTGTTGTTACAGGGATACCCTTGCTTATCACACCCAATACAAAAGAATTGCCATTCTTTGAGATAATTGCAGCAACCCCATGATCAAATGGTTCCAGGGCAAAATCGGCAACCATCCTTACACCATCCATATCAAACCCATCGGATCTAGCGATAATGACCTGTGTTACACCCATACTTTTTGCCTGGGTTGTCACTTTTTCAGCTTCAGCCTTGGCCATCTGGGCAACCATTGCCCTGTTCTTCTTCTGCAGATCATTTAAATTGTCCAAGACCTGCTCTATTTTGCCTTTTATCTGCTTTTGCCCACATGCAAGCAATTCGCCAACATCAAAGAGCTTGGCTTCCTGCTCCTGAACATATAACAATGCTTTCATGCCAACTTTTGCTTCTATCCTTCTCAGGTTGGCACCTATGGAAGACTCAGAGATTATCTTGAAGAAACTTATCTGGCCGGTTGAGACTACATGACACCCACCACAAAGCTCCTTTGATATCTCCGGGATAGTCACAACCCTGACAATATCACCGTATTTTTCTCCAAAAAGTGCCACTGCACCGATCTTTTTGGCCTCTGCTATTGGCATTTCTGCAGTATTTAACAGGATATTCTCAAATATTCTTTCGTTCACCCAACGCTCAATTGAGAGCAGGTCATCCCTCGATATTTCACCCATTTGGGTAAAATCAAACCTGAGTTCTTCTTCTCCAACCCAGGAGCCTGCCTGTGCAGCATGCTCACCAAGGAATTTACGAAGCCCAGCATGCAGAAGGTGGGTTGCGGTATGGGACTTAACTATTTTTGATCTTCGTTCAGAATTGATTTCCAGTTTGATACTCTGACCAACTTTAAGTGTTCCCTTAGTGATGCGGGCTTTGTGGAGAATAAGCCCCTCAACAGGCGACGTAGTATCAATTATCTCGAGCTGGCAAGTCTCAGTTGAAGCCTTGCCTGTATCGCCAATCTGACCACCCTTTTCAGGATAAAACGGGGTTTCTTTGACTGTGAACTGAGCATTCTGGCCCTCTGTGGCCGCATTTTCCGAACCTTGTTTTGTAAGAATACCTAGTACTTCCGAGGTACCACTGAAACTATCATACCCTGTGAAACGGCACCAGCCAGTTTCGTCCCTGAAGGCTATAAGCGCTGTTGCCATTTCAAATTCTTTTTGACCGGTAAACGCCATCCTGCCGCGCATTCTCTGCGCCTCAAGCTCGGCGTTGAAACCATCAATGTCTACGTCGCTTCCCTCTTCACGAGCAATTTCCTGCGTCAGATCGAGCGGGAACCCATAGGTGTCATAAAGCTTGAACGCCACTTTACCTGGTATCTTGCCCTTTTTCCCCTTGATTGCCGCAATTTCATCGGAGAGCATCTGGAGCCCAACAGCAAGCGTTGATCTGAATTGAGCCTCTTCATTTGTGAGTATTTTTATTACCGCTTCTTTACGCTCATTGAGGAATGGATATGCTTTAGAGTAGTTTTCAACAACAGGCATCGCGAGTTCCCCAAGGAAAGACTCTGAGATGCCTATCTTTTTGCCGGCAAGAGCAGCCCTTCTGATGAGTCTTTTGAGAACATAACCTCTGCCATCATTTGATGGGAAGACGCCATCGGAAACAAGGAAAACGCAAGCCCTTATGTGGTCCGCAATGAGGTTTCTTCTCTGAATATCAGTGTTGTCAGGTGCAATCTTTGATATCGCTGAAATTATTGGAGTAAAAAGATCAGTTTCAAGACTTGACCTGACACGCTGTGATGCTGCAGATATCCTTTCAAGTCCCGCACCAGTGTCAATATTTTTTGCTGGCAGTGGCTCCCTGAGTCCACCAGGCTTTGCATCATACTGTGTAAAAACAATGTTCCACAGTTCGGTAAAACGTTTATTGTCAGAGTCGAATTCTTTTCCAACAAATGGTATTGGCTCCCCAGCTTCCCAATCGTAATATATTTCCGAGTCAGGGCCGCAGGGGCCAACTTCACCCATCATCCAGAAGTTGTCTGATTTGTTTTGTATTCTGTCTTCTTTTACCCCGATCGATTTCCAGATTTCTCTGCTCTCATCATCCTCAGGATAGACGGTAACCAGGAGTTTTTCTGGGTCAAGACCCACAATCTTGGTCAAAAATTCCCATGCCCAGGGGATGGCATCCTGCTTGAAGTAGTCACCAATTGAAAAATTGCCGAGCATTTCAAAAAAGGTGTGGTGAAATGGTGATTTGCCTACATTCTCAATATCATTGGTTCTCAGGCATCTCTGGCAACTAACCAGCCTTCTGGAGATTGGCTTGCGCTCACCTGTAAAATAGGGTTTTAGTGGCACCATTCCCGCGAGAGTAAACATGACAGTTGGATCTGACGGAATTAATGAGGCACCTTCGAGCCTGTAATGGCCCCTTTCAGCAAAAAAGGAGAGAAAACTCTCCCTGATATCTTCTGATTTCATTGTCGCAATCGCTCTGGACTTAGTCTATATCGTCAAGTGCCCCTGACCTAGAGCCCTCCTCCCAGTTCCTCAAGCGCTCCGATGCAACGGCAACGTTGGAAGTTGCAAACAAAAAGACGTTCTTTCCAATCTTTTCAACAACGCCATCCAGAGCGTAGCAGGCCCCTGAGACAAAATCAATAAAGCGCCTTGCAACTTCCTTATCGGTGTCCTCGAAATTAGCCATGATGGGTTTGCCATGTTTCAGCGAATCAACGGCCTTCCTCGCCTCATCAAATGAGGCTGGTGTTATGACAACAACCGTTAGTTTCTTGAGTACGCTGGCAAGTTGTGATGCTTGGGAGGATTTTTTAGGCAAGGGGTCCACAGTTGCTGGAACTGCGGCCTCAAGTATCGGCTCATCGTCTTCCTCTTCTGACAACCCGAGTATGTTTTTAAACCAATCGCCAAAGCCCATTATTCACCTCCAAACAGTGCCCTGCCAAGCCTTATCATGGTTGACCCATGCTTAACTGCCAGCTCGTAATCGTCGCTCATTCCGTATGAGCGCTCGATCTTCGTCGACAGCCTGTCTTCCAGTTTTTCGGCCAGACCATCCGCTTTATCAAAAATATGTTCCCTGAAAATGTCCGGCGCGTCAACAGGGGTCATCGTAAAAACGCCGGAGAGAACCAAAGACTTACAGTTATTTATAATAAAATCGCAAAGCTGGTCAAATTCCTGGAGAAGACAACCTGTTTTCTGCTTTTCTCCGGATATGTTCACTTCTACCATGATGGGTAATGGTCGCAAGGTCGCTTTGTTAAGATTTTGGGCAAGCTTTGCCGAGTCTACTGTATCTATGGTATCAAAGATTGCACATGCTTTTGCGGCCTTATTTGTTTGCAAATGGCCTATCATGTGCAAAGAAAAATCTTTCCTTAAGGGATGGTTTTCCCATCTCAGGGCAGTCTGTAATCTGTTCTCGCCAATTATCCTCAATCCCTCTTCAAACAAAACATTCACCCTGTCTATGGTCGTATATTTGACTGCAGCAAGTATCTTAATGGAAAAAGGATCCCGGCCGGCTGCAATTGCAACCTGTCTAATCCTGCCCTTTATGGATTCGTAGTTTTGCGAGAGCACTATTGTTGTTTTTTGCGTAAAAATGGCGGTATATCAAGTTCTCTTTTGTTGCTGACAAGGTTCTTGAGGTCTCCCTCTTTTATTGTTGGTGTCTTGATGGTCAGATTCTGTGGTTGTGTTGAAAATCCGGTCGCGATGACAATGACCTTTAGTTGGTCTTCCATCTTTGGATCAATAACGGCACCCCAAACAATATTGGCTTTTGAATCGATATTTTTGGTTATATAGCGTGCAACATCGTTTGCTTCCGAGATCTTGAAATCTTTTCCACCTATTGTATTGCAAAGCAGACCTTTTGCTCCCTCGAGGGAATGGTCGAGCAATGGTGAACTGATTGCCATTCTTGCTGCTTCTTCGGCCCTGCTCTCACCCTTGGCTGTACCGATACCCATCCAGGCAGTGCCAGCATCTTTCATGATTGTACGAACATCAGCAAAATCAACGTTTACAAGGCCAGGTACCGTTATGATTGTCGTAATGCCTTCCACCGCCTGGCGAAGTACCTCGTCTACCATGAGGAAAGCCTCTGTAAGGCTTGTGTTGCGGTCGGTTGCATCAAAAAGTCTGTCGTTGTTGATGCATATCATCGCATCAACCTTGTCCTTGAGTTTCTCAATGCCGCCTTCAGCAACATTCATGCGCCTCTCGCCTTCAAAACTGAATGGTTTTGTAACAATGGCAATTGTGAGTGCACCAAGGTCGCGGGCAATCTGTGCAACTACAGGTATTGCACCTGTGCCAGTACCTCCACCCATGCCTGCGGTTACAAATATGAGGTGGGCGCCAGAAAGCATTTCTGCAATTATATCCTTGCTCTCCTCTGCAGACTTTTCTCCAAGGTCCGGTATGCTGCCAGCACCAAGTCCTCTGGTGACCTTTGGGCCAATCTGTATTTTTGATGGTGCCTGTGACATTCTGAGGGTTTGGGTGTCGGTGTTTATGGAAATAAATTCAACTCCTTCGAGGCCGCATTCAATCATTCTGTTGACTGCATTGTTGCCTCCACCACCAATTCCAACTACCTTTATGAGGGCGTTTGAACCTTCCCAAACATCAAATGCATTTGATGACATAGATGCCTTCCTTTTCTAGCAAAAAACTCCGGAAATTATAGTTTTTTGCCAACAAATTTCAACTTTTCCAACATGACCTAATAGGGGCATGTTGTGACTTGATAAGGAACATCAAGTTTTATAACGGCTGGGAGCTGGCTGCTATTTCCAAGGGACTTGAGGTAGTGAGAAAGAGCTCCAAACCTAACATCCATAAATTCATCTGCCAAACCAAATACAATCAAGGTACCTTGGGAGGTTTCAGCGTAAAAACCTTGCATGCTCTCCAGGTACGCCCTCTTGTACTTTCCATTAAACATCGCTTTTGCAATACCATCCGGGTAGCTTGCAGGGGCGAGGAAAACACCACCCTTTGATCCAGATGATGCAACATATTCTGATTTATTGTAGAACAAAGTTTTGATTTTTACAGGCAACAATTTCTTATATTTAAGAATCTGCGCAACCACTGGAGCCATCTTGTCGTTGTAAAAGCTTGCATCAAGCATCCCATAGCCGCCAGGTTGCAGGTATGCCACCTCCATCTCGACAGGTGCATCCTCAGAAACTCTTATTGAATCAACTATTCTTCCTTCGACATCAACAGCTACCTTGCCCGCATTCATCTTCAAATTGTAAGTTTCTTTCTTCTCCTTGATTGTCACTGTAGCAGAGAAGAAAAAATGCCTTTTTATAGTCACATCTTCAAGAAGCGGGCCAAGGGTATCTTTTGCGTCATCAAATATTGAATTTGTTGTTGGGACAAGCCCCATTACAAGTTTTGTTTCCAAATAATCGACTACTTTTGGTACTGGTATTCTTTCGGTTTTGCCAATATTGACTCTTGAGATCGGCACCAAAGGAGGGAAAAATGATAGGAAAATCATTATCACTAGTAAAATCCCCACAGCCAAGAAAACAACTCTAAGAGCTCTCGGGACCGATTTCATGGTTTCTTACTATACACAATTAACCTTTTTTGTCAATTAGTCTGACTTCGGATGGGCTTGACTTTTTAGAAGCAGGTCACGCAAATCCCGTGGGGAAGGACAAAAAAACGGCATGATAAAATACTGCATAAATCAATATTAAGTCTATGTTGCAAAAAAGAAATCGGCAGGCCCGATGTCACTGTTTTAACTTCCATCTCTGGAAGATTACTAAATCACGAAAAATAAAAACGCCGGTGTGGCCTATATTCTATTGGCAAACCGGCATTTTTAGGCGAGTGTAGATACAAAATATTAGTTTTTTGGTTACATTTGCTTTATTTTTTCGAGCACAAATTTGTGGATCTCGTCACACTGGGGGATCGCTTCCTTTTCAATCTTGTCAGCTTCTGCCATCATTTTTGATGCCATCTCCTTGTCTTCAAGGGAAGGCAGGTTGATCATGACATTCATGTATGCACCATAAATTGCAGTTTTAATAGATAAGGCAGCAACACCAGCATCAGAAACGGAATTCGGGTTTCCCTTCTGCACAACCGTCTTAATAAGAGGAATTGCCATTGCAGCGGTCCTCATCGTGTTGAGCGGAACAAGGCTCGCTTTTGCAATTGCTTCCTGCATCTTTTTCTGCCTGAAGGCATCTGACTCAGGAGTGCCGGATGGAAGCTTTCTGCATGCAAGCATTTCATTGAATGCGTCAGAGTCCTCCTGGATGAGCGACAGGAGCTTTTCGGTAATCTCGTCTGCCTTTGCAGCGACCTTTTCCATCTCCTCTTTTACTTCGGCATATTTTTTGCCCTGCGACAGCTTGGCAACCATTGCAGAAAGCCCAGCACCAAGTGCACCGGCAGAAGCGGCAACAGAGCCACCACCCGGGGCTGGCGACTTGCTTGCAACCTCTCTGATGAAGTTCTTTGGTATCCAGGAAACCTCCCCAGAGTCCGAAGCGCCAATCCTGAGGTCAATTATCTGTGCCTTCTTGAAATCCCATACGTTCATGTATGAAACGCCTACGTCAACAAGCGCGTCAAGCGGGAGGAGGCCAACTATTTCGGCACCTATCGGGAGCACACCCAGCCTTTCGGACTCTCTTTTGACGAACTCATAAGCGGTCCTTATTGAGGTCTTCTTGTAGTTCGTCAGGTTCATCGAAACCTGGACAAAGCCCCTTTCTCTGATCGAGAAACCAAGGGCTTTGACAAACCTTAGCCCGCCACTCCTGAACCTGATAAGTTTTGCGATCTCTTTTGCCACTTCGATATTCTGGGAGCCAAGGTTCACGTTGAAGGCGACAAGAGGCATCCTGGCGCCAACAACAACTGCTCCAGCCGTTGGGTGCATTACAGGTTCGCCTATATCAGGGTTTCTTTCAGGCTTCTCACCCATTTCCTTCTTTATGCATTCATACTCGCCCTGCCTGATGTTTGACAGGTCCTGGCGCTCAGGAATTCTTGCGGCATCTTCGTAGAGGTAGACTGGAATTTTCAGTTCTTTCCATATCCTCTCGCCAAGCGACACCGCCAGCTTGACAGCCTCCTCTGTTGTAATTTCAGAAATCGGGACAAACGGGATGACATCTGTTGCGCCAAGGCGCGGGTGTTCGCCCCTGTGTGTGTTCATGTCAATCAGCTCTGATGCCACTTTGCACATTCCGAATGCTGCATCGGCAGCCGCCTCTGGCTCCCCGACGAATGTCACGACACACCTGTTGTGATCAGCATCCATCTGCACATCAAGCAGTTTGACGTTCGGGGTGTCCTTTGCAACCTGAGCTATTCTGTCTACAACATCTTTTCTTCTGCCTTCAGAGAAATTTGGTACGCATTCAACTAGTCTGGCCATGATGCCTCCTTGCCTTTGATGAATGTCATTTTTGCGTGGTCCACGCCAAGTTCATAGGGTATCATTCTGTAAGATTCAACATCATAAATGACAAAATCGGCCCTCTTGCCTTTTTCTATAGAGCCGACCCTGTCGTGTGACCTGATGGAGTATGCAGCATTGATTGTGGAAGCAGATATGGCCTGCGCCGGCGTCATGCCCAGCTTCAAACATGCCAGCCCAACCACAAATGGCATTGACTGGATCGTGCAGGAACCTGGGTTTCTGTCAGAAGCAATGGCAGCAACACAACCCGATTCAATGGCTTTTTTAGCTCTGGCAAAAGGTTTACCCAGAAAGAAAGATGTCCCAGGAAGGAAGGTTGCAACAGTTTCTGATCTTGCCATGTCCTCAAACCCTTTGTCCGAGGCACCAATCAGGTGGTCTGCAGAGACGGCACCGAGTTTTGCGGCAAGTGAAGCGCCGCCAGTGTCAGCAAGCTCGTCTGCGTGGAGCCTCACCGGCAAGCCAGAATCTTTTACAATCTCCTCTGTTTCCTCGTTTGTGAACGCCCCCTTATCGCAGAACACGTCGATAAAATCAGAATAAGGCTTGCATACATAGAGCATTTCCCCTTTTACGAGAGAAACAAAATCATTCCTGTCAATATTTTTGGGTATAGCATGGGCGCCCATGAAAGTCGTTTTGGCCTCAACACCGAAATCATGGATGAGTTTTTTTGCAACCATGAGCATTTTCATCTCTGCATTGACCTCAAGCCCATAGCCCGACTTCATCTCAAAAGCCGTTGTTCCGGTTTTGATCATTGCTTTTAGGCGTTCTGCCGACTGAGCATAAAGCTCTTCATAAGAGGCCGATCTGGTGACATTGACAGTGTTGAGTATGCCGCCACCCTTTGCCATTATCTCCTCGTAAGTTGCACCCTGGAGCCTCATTTCGAACTCGGCAGACCTGTCACCGGCAAAAACAACGTGGGTGTGGGAGTCCACAAAACCAGGCAGCACACAACATCCATTGGCATCAATGATGGTGTCTGGTTCGTAATTTGAAGCAATCTCGCTTTCTGTTCCAACAGCAACAAAAAGGCCGTCTTTGACAGCAAAAGACCCATTTTTAACGATTGCCAGATCATCCATCTGGTCGCCCTTTCGCGGACACGGGCCAGCCAAGGTCAAAAGTTCAGAGCAATTACGAAGTATCAGATCGGCTTTCATGGTGTTTTTATTGAAAGAATCATTTTCTCTATTGCTTTTTTTTCTTCATCACCAGAGTAGGACCCATTGAAGAAAATCATTGCACCCTTTGACTTTACGGTGGCCAGAGGCCAGCCCTTCTCAAAAGTGTACGATCCCTCTTTTACCCCTGGAATCTTTTCACCCTTCTGCAAAATTTCCTCAGTCATATACTTCTTTGGGTCATTGATGCCACCCATGTAACCAAAAAACTTGTCGTAATGTTCTTTATCTCCAACCCACTCTTTCAAAAAAACCGCACAGGTGAGGACATTGCCAGTAAATTTTTCTATCTCCATGTTCTGGCCTTTTGGGTAAAAAACGAAGGAATAGCTTGCATGGCCAAGCGAACTGTCAAATTTGACAACGTCAGCGCCCTTGTAATATACCCAGTCTTCCGGCAGTTCCATTTCAAAGAGGTCGTTTGGATCGCTAAACAGATTATCTTTTTTGGGAGTGGATCTCGCTAGAAAGAAAATTGCCATACCCACTGCAACAAGGACAACAAGCACGAGAAAACCATAAAGCAGATTTTTTATAACTTTTTTCTGTTTGCCCACTGCACCACCACGGGACTTTATTTTTGATAAACGGTTTTTGTTTGACATCCTGTTTTACCCCTTCACAACACCAAGTGGTCTCATTTTTGCAATTTTTCTGGCAATTCCTGCACCATCCAGAACATCAACCACCATGGCAACGTCTTTATATGCACCAGGGGCTTCTTCGCTGACAGTTTCAGAATTCGCCGCCTTAAGGTATGTCCCATTCTGCCTCAGTTTCTCGATGACTTGTCCAGGTCTGTAGTTTTTGATCGCCTGCGTTCTGGAAAGCACTCTTCCCGCACCGTGACAGCAAGATGCAAAAACCTCGTCAGCACCTTTTTTGGTGCCCACCATGACAAAAGAGTATCGCCCCATGTCGCCTGGAACAAGTACTGGATGGCCAGTTTCCCTGTATGCTTCAGGAAGCCCAGAGAAACCTGCAGGGAAGGCCCTTGTGGCACCCTTGCGATGAACAACCACTTTTCTACCAAGGTGCGCTTCCCTCTTCGCAATGTTATGGGCAATATCATATACAATTCCCAAACCGAGCTTTTCCTGGTTTATTCCAAGGGACCTTTCGAGACTTTCCCTGACCCAGTGGGTTATCATCTGCCTGTTTGCCCAGGCATAGTTTGCCGATGCAGCCATGGCGCCAAAATAGCGCTGGCCTTCGGGAGACATGAATGGCGCGCATGCAAGTTGTCTGTCTGGGAGCTCAATGCCATACATTTTTGCAGCATTTTGCATGACATCTATGTAATCAGTTGCTACCTGGTGTCCGAAGCCCCTCGATCCAGTGTGTATTAGCACAACCATTTGGCCAATAAAAAGCCCGAATGTTTTTGCTGTTTTCTCATCATAAATCTCGGTGACTTCCTGAATCTCCAGAAAATGGTTGCCTGCACCCAGAGTCCCGAGTTGTGGTGCGCCCCTCTTTGCTGCCTCTTTTGAAACGGCATCAGGGTTTGCTCCGGCCATTTGCCCGCCATCTTCAATGAATTGCAGGTCTTCCTGGTAGCCATAGCCTTTTTTGACCGCCCAGGCAGAACCTTCAACCAGTACCTTTTGGAGTTCCTGGCGTTCCAGCCTTATTTTTCCTTCAGAACCCACACCAGACGGGACATTGTTATAAATCGAGCCAATTATCCTCTCGATATGTTTTATGACATCGCGGGCCACCAAATTAGAGCGAAGGAGCCTGACACCGCAGTTGATATCGTATCCGACACCACCAGGAGAGATAATGCCTTCTTTTTCGTCAAATGCAGCTACACCACCAATCGGGAAACCATAACCCCAATGGATGTCAGGCATGGCAAATGATGCCCCGATTATGCCAGGCAAAGAAGCAACATTGGCGACTTGTTCTAGCGCATTGTCTGCAAAAAGACCCTGTTCCATGGGGACAGAACAAAAGACAATCCCCGGCACCCTCATAAAAGCTTTGTGAGTGACGGGGATTTCAAGCCGGTTTTGGTCCAGCCTGTTTGTTTTACCTTGCCAAACAGCCATTGTTACTGCTGTTTTGCCAG
>JAGOOK010000008.1 GCA_017992555.1 Caldisericia bacterium
GAGTATAATTGCGGGGTAGTTAAAAACAAGATTCACAAGGAAAATTTGGGTTAGGTTAAATGTATTAACGAAACATAGTTTAACCATAGTCTGGCAATGCTTTGTGCTTGGTTGACCTTCACTATTGGTACAATAGAATCAATTCACAATTAGCTTTTCCTAGGTTAACACCTAGGAGAGGGGAGAACAAATTGATAATGAAAAGAACGTGGGCGATAACACTAGCCATAGCAATAATCGCATCATTGACCCCCCTTACTCCAGTAGTGCATGCACAGGCCTCGCTGGATTCCTCCTCCCCCCAAATAATAGGCGGACCAATGCCAGCCAGACTTTTCCTCGGGCCAACATTTCTCCATGCAGATGGCTCAAGATTGTATGTTGTTGAGGAACTTGCTGTAAGAATCCAGTCATTATTCCCACAAAATGACTATCTCCTGGGAACCTTTGGTTTCAAAACAGGGCAGATGTTCAAACCAGGTGGAGTCACAACTTATCAAGGAATATCCTACATCACCGATACAGCACAAAGCAAAATCCTTGTTTATGGAAAAATGGGCGAGTACCAAAGTGAATTTAAAGTAAAAGATCAGGCCCAAAAACCTGTCCTTGTGAATCCAATAGGTATTTCTTCTTACCAGGGAAGGCTTTATATCGCCAATTCCGGCGACGGAAACATAGCAGTCTGTGACACAAATGGCAAGTTTATACAGAGAATATCAAAAAAGGGTGCTGGTGAAGGAGAACTCCTCTATCCAACAGGTATTTGTGTTGCATCTGGCAAAATATTCGTGACCGATCCTGAAGCAGGAAAAATAGAGGTTTTTGACCAGGATGGAAATCATTCTGCAACAATTCCTTCCCCCAGACCATGGGCAGTTTTTCCAACTGAGGGCAAAGTTTTCATAACAGACATATCAACCAATAAAGTAATAATGGTGAGTATTGATGGCACACAAATTGGTGAAATCCAGGCCAATGGCTTCATCAAAACACCAAAGGGTGTCGCCTTTATGGATGGCAAGATATACGTCTCTTCATACGAAACAAATAAGATTGAAATCTTCGAAGCCGACGGGAAACACTCTGGAACATTTGGTCATCCTGTTGAACAAGCCGCAGGAACCCTCGGAAGACCAACAGGATTAGCCATTGGAAATGATAAACTCTATGTTGCCGATTCGACCAGAAACAAAATTGTGGCTTATTCCAAAGATGGAAAATTGTCCGAGGAATCAAAAGATGATACAGCTGATTCGAAGATGGCCTCGCCAAGCGGCGTAGCTGTTGATATATCAGGAAACTATTATGTTGCTGACACTGCAAACAATACAATAAAAATGTTCGAAAAAGATGGGGCCTTCAAGAAGGCTTTTGGTGGCTTCGGTTCCGGAAATGGAAAGTTAAACACACCATCAGATATTATAATAATCAACTCGCAAAACAAGCTCTTCGTCACAGACACAGGAAACAATCTTGTCCAGGTCTTTTCTCTCTCAGGTGACTTCCTCTACCAGTTTGGCGGCTTTGGATCAGCCCCAGGACAGTTCAACAATCCGATTGGTATTTGCACTGATGGCACCAGTATATTTGTTGCTGATTCAGCCAATTGTAGAATCCAGGAACTTTCAAGCGAAGGTAAACCAATAAGAACTTTTGGACACAGGGGCAGGGGTAAAGATATGCTCCTTTTCCCAATGGATTGTTCAATTGACAATTCTGGAAAGATATATGTTGCTGATACATACAATCATAGGCTGACCGTTTTTGACCCAGGAACCAATTTCTCCTGGAATTTTGGTAAAAACGGCGGACCAGGTGATGTTCCCTATGTCGCAGAAGCGATATGTGACGAACCACCACCAGACAAAATAGCATATGGAAAATTTAATTTTCCAACAGGAATAGTCGTCAACGATCAGGGTTGTTTTGTATCGGATACTTACAATCATAGAGTACAATTCGTTGACTTCATCGACATCTTTGGCGATTCCAACTACCTTATTTCCCCATCTTATGCCGATTTTGGCTTTATTCCTCCTGGATCAATAGCTGAAAAGAGTGTATACCTTAAAAATATTTCTGGCGGGCCACTCACCGGGGTAGTCATAATACCAAAAGAAGCACAATGGCTCAAAACACACAATCCGACATTCAAAAGCGACGAAGAACCGATTGTTTTCTATGTTGATTCAAATGGTGTCCCTGCAGGTTCTTATGAAACAGATGTGACGATCGCCACAAACAAAGACGGACAAAGCCAACCAAAAACAATCCACTTCAAGATCCAGATAGGCGATTCTTATGGTTTCCTCATTGATACAAACGCCTTCGTCACAAAAGAATCTAACTCCAGAATTGATATAGTCATAAACCTTGTAGCGCAAAATGGCTATACCGGCACAGCAGCACTTGATGTAAAGGGAACCCCAAGAGGTACATACATTCAGTTTTCTGAGCCACTGCTCACACTTTCGAAATCAACATCAACTGTAATGTCAATAAGGGCAACTACAGTTATCGCACCAGGAATTTACAACATAATAGTTATTGGCCAGAGCCCAAAAATAAAATATGAAACAAGGCTCGACATCACTCTGATTGTCTCAAGAAACCAGTCATTTGAGCCAAGAACTTCGATTGGAGAGACTTTCACTGCTGTCTGGTGCATCAACTGTCCATACGCCCACAGGGCTGGAGAAATGCTTGTCAACGAGTTCGGAGACAAGAGGGTTGTTTGGCTCATGTATTATGTCGACTCAAAAGAAGATGATGCCCACCTATATTATTCACCCGCAGACAAGAGATACAAATGGTACCCAGGACAAGGACTCCCAACCACTTTTATAGATGGTGTAAATTCCATCATTGGAGGAGACACTCCGGAAGAAAGACAAAAGCCACCGAAAGACAAAAAGAAATGCGACAAATTCTCCGGGACAACATTTACCTATTTGAGATATAAAACTGAAGTCGAGAGAAGACAAAGCGCATCTTCACAGCTATCGATATTTACAGAAGCAGAGGTTTTTGATGATACCATTGAATTAGGGATCGAAATTGAGACACTTCAGGCATTTGAAAACAAAAAAAATATCGCCCTGTATGTCATACTAGCCGAAAACAATATTCCCTTTGAAGCTACAAATGGCGATTCATACCACAACATGGTAGTCAGAGAGATGTACACTGGCCCCCTTGGAGAGCCAATAACACTTGTTGAGGGTCAACCAATATACAAGAGGATGACCCTAAAACTTCCGCAGTGGGTCGACAAAGATAATGCCAACATAGTAGTCTGGATCCAGAACAATAACTCAAAAGAGATTTACCAGGGTTCAAATATCAACCTCTACGAACAGCCTGTTGTTAATCAATACACTGTAAGGACACAAACAGAAAACATAAAACTTGAGGTCGACAAGGAAGCCGAGTTCAAATATTACGTGACCAATACAAGCACACATTCCTTCCCAATTCATTGTTCCCCAGTCATCAAAGCAGCTGGATGGGATTATATAATCCAGGTTGATGGCAAAGAGCAGAAGGCCGAGAATTTTGATATCTCTCTAAGGCCAATGCAAAGTGCAATTGTATCAATAAAAGCCCTGCCACCTGAAGATGCCCAGCCAGGAATAACCGCTTCTTTTGACATCAAAACAAGTTCAAGCCCGATTGACGCCAGGAGCAACATTACAAGCATAGAGACAATCCCGAGATTGCCACCAGACTTCACTTTCACGTCACCAGTACCAAGGGTCGAGCTGACATCAGGATCAAAGACAGAGTTTGACATAAGCATCAACCCAATCAACGATTTTGACGGACCAGTAAGCATAAGCAACTGCACCGATAACGCATCAATAAAAGTAACAATAACACCAAACACAGGCATTCCACCCTTCAAGGCTCATGTGATCGCTGAAGGTGGTTCTGCACTCCAGATTTCAGAAGCCAAGATGTGCATAGTGGCAACAGGCAACCCTGCAAATGGGCAGGAAATGCAGCACAAGATTGAAATACCAGTGGAAGTGCTCTATGCAAGGCTCTTGCTGGAAGCCAATCCAAAAAAGATCATTAGCTGTTCGGAAAACCAGTCCTGCCACAGTTCAAGGGTTGACATCAACATAAGCACGCCCATAGGCATCAAGGAAGCCAGGTTCTCTGTAAGATATGATGCTTCGGTGCTTACAGTAAGCCACACCAGCCTTGGCGACTTCTTCCCCAGTAAGGACACAACGTATGATTTCATCGACAGGTCAAGCGAGGGGATCGCAACAGTACAGATAAAATCAACAGAATTTAGGAAAGGTGAAAACAAGCTTTTCTCAGTGGTTCTCAGGGGTGTGAAGGGCCAGACAAAACTCGGAACACAAGTCGAAGTCTGCGATGTAACAATGTATGGCGAAAAGGGCGATAAAGTCCTTACAAATGTTGGCTGCTCAACAGCAACCATGGATATCATATCCCAGATTGCACCACCAACTCTCACTGCTGATGTCAAAGATGATATAATAGTCGACCAGGAAATATATGTGATAAAGGGCATCGCCAAAAGCAGCGATCCGCAATATCCAATCACTCTTACGATCAATGGCAGGCTTGTTTCTGTAAAACCTGATGGCTCCTATGAATACGAGGCAAGGCTCAGGGAAGGCAAAAATAATTTTGTCATAATCGCAACTGATGAATCGGGTGGCTCGACAGGAATAAGAAAAACAATAATAAGGGACAGCACGCCTCCAGAAATCAACTTTATCGGAATTGAAGATGGCATGACAGTAAACGATCCAGCTCTTGAAATAAAAGGTTGGGTTGATGAGGTAGCGTCAATCACTCTAAATGGTGAACCACTTCAGGTAAACGAATACAGGGAATTCCAGAAAACAGTAACACTGAAGGACGGCCCGAACAAAATAACAATCAAGGCAACGGACCTTACAGGCAAAACGACAACACTCACAATCACTGTCATTTTGAAGAAGAGGACAATCATCCAGCTCTGGCTCGGAAAAACACAGATGTTTGTTAACGGGAACGCGACGACTCTTCAGACTGCACCAACCTCATCGTCACCACCACTTCCAAAAGATCTTGCCGGGTCAACATTCATGCCCATCTCGGAAGTTGCAAGAGCCCTTGGTGTCGAAGTGCAGTGGGACGGCAAAGAAAAACGTGTCACACTGATCCAGAAACTGGACACTGGAACAAAAAAGATAGAGCTATGGATCGGCAGGAAAATGGCAAAAATAGACGGCAAAGAAGTATTTATAGACTCAAAAACCAAAAAACTCTACCCAACAATAGTGGGTGGAAAAACACTGCTTCCACTCAGGTTTGTTGGTGATGCTCTTGGGGCTGACGTCCAGTACGAGGCCGCCGAGAAGAAAATAACCCTCACCTATCCGAAACTATGACAGAAAACCATTCTGCCACTGCAACCAAAAGGAAGGAAGCAAGAGAAACAAGAAAGGCCCTCTTATGGGGCCTTTCTTGTTTTCTGGCAGGTTGTTCCGTGGGCATTATTGCCGGGATAATGCTCCCACAAATGGATACTGTACGCCATGAAGACAATCTGGAGCTTGCAAAATCTGCATCAGCCAAGATTGGTTGGCCAGTAATGGAAAGGGTCATAGCGGTAACAGATGCACAGTTGCAGATCGACTCCATGGCTGACATTCAAAACAAGATTGAATCATCCCTCACACAAAGATTTGAGTTTCTGGAAAAAACACAACCATATATCAAAACTCCATCCATACCAGCACCCAAAAAAAGCGGCATGGCTTTGATTCAGGTAAAACCGGCTGGCAAAACAAACTACAAAGATGGATCGGGGCCGGATAATATAAACACAGCCACCTTTGACAAACTTGACAAAGTCCCATACCTTAAAACAGAAACTGCAAACGAAATAGTAAAATTCATCAAAATAAAGGGCAGGATTTCAAACTTTGACCAGTTGGGGGAGGTAAAGGGTGTTGGTCCAAAAACAATCGAAAAGCTCAGGCAATACTTCCATATAGAATGACACCTATTGTAATCTGTTCGGCTGTATTTGTGTCCGGAACAGTACTCGGGCTTTCATTCCAGTCTCCATGGTATATCCTTATCTCAATTGCCGCAGCAGCACTATCTTTTATCATTGCACCAGCTGGTAAAAAGATATATAAGCTCGCAATTGGCTTTCTTGTGGCCGGTTTTTTGCTGGCAAGTCTTGGACAAGCAACACAAAAACAGGATGAAACGAATTTCCCAAAACAGGCAAATTTCTTGGGGGTTGCCATTTCCATTGATGAATCCACAGACAAAAGGCTAGTTGTTGATGCAAGGATCAAGGAAACTGAAAGCAACATATTGATTGGGAAAATAGTAAGGATTTATTCTCCGCCTGTAGAAAATCTGGAAGCAGGGGACATCGTAAGCGGTAGCGGCAACGTGGCAAACCCTGCCCATGCAACAAACCCTGGCCAGTTTGATTTCTCAAATTATCTTTTAAGAAAAGATGTTTTTTGCATCATTTTCACAGAAACTCCCCTGAAAATTGAAGGAAAGGGGAGTTTGTCACTAGACAGTATCGGGGTAAAAATCAGGGCAAACGCGTTCGAGACATTCTCCGAAGCTCTGCCAAAAAGATATGCTACAACAATGGATAGCATGGTCTTTGGAAAATCCGACATGCCAAAAGACATACTGGACATATTCCAGAGGACGGGTACATCACACATCCTGGCCGCATCAGGATTCAACCTCACTATTCTTGTTTTTGCATCAATCTGGCTACTGCTTTGGATAACCGGATCAAGAAAAACGGCCATAGTGACTTCAATTGTCGTTGCTATATTGTATGCCGCAAGTGCAGGCTTCACACCATCAATATCAAGGGCACTAGTCATGTCGGTGCTTTCGTTGTCTGCAATATTGCTAGGCAGGAAATATACTGCCGGTTCAGGGCTTGCATTTGCCGTAATACTGCTATTGGCAATAGATCCAAAAACAATCTATGATCCCGGGTTCCAGCTTTCTTTTGTTGCATGTCTCGGGTTCTTTGTAATGACAAACTCCTTTGAAAACATAATTCCAAAAAAAAGGTGGTACTCCGGTATTGTCATAATGGCCATACAGACTATTTTTGTTCAGATGGCAACACTGCCAGTGCTGGCATACCACTTCCACACATTCTCGACAGTTTCGGTCGCTTCAAACATGGTGGCCATAACAAGCTCGGAAATCATAATGCCACTTGGTGCACTCTCCGGTTTCCTGGGGATGATTTTTAGGCCCCTTGGCATTCTGCTGTGCTATCTTGCATGGCCCATTCTGGCCCTTCAAAATATGGCCCTAGGTTTTCTTGCCTCCCCGGAATGGGCCACAATCTCCATCGGTTTCTATCATATCCTCGTCTGGTTAGCATATTACACCTCGTTTACTGGCCTCTGTTTTTTCATCTGTCGGCCAAAACCTTTTATTCATGATGCAAGGGTAAAAAAAGCTTTTTTAACAGCAACAATCGTCTCTGTTGCTCTTTTTGGCGGATCACTGGTTGGGTATGCAAAAAGTGGCACAACCCAGGTTACTTTTCTGGATGTCGGACATGGAGACAGCTGTCTAATACGGACATCCTCCGGAAAAATAATACTCGTTGACGGAGGTGGTCTTGGGGGGAACTCTTCCTACGACATCGGAGAGAGGGTCGTGGTTCCTTTTTTGAGGTATCTAGGAATCAACAGGATTGATTACGTTGTTGCGTCCCACAACGATATAGACCATCTGGGCGGGCTTATTCCTGTAATGGAGCAGTTCAGGGTACAAAACCTCATCGGATCGAGAGTGCCTTCCGGCACATACAAGGAGCAGGACTTCTGGGATCTGGCAAATTCAAAAGGGGCGCAAAAAATCTTTCCTTTCCCAGGACAAAAACTTGATATTGACACAAAAACATCGATCGTTTTTCTAGGTCCTCCAGCTGAAAAGCTTGGCAAAGATTCAAAACAGATAAATAATGCAAGCGTCGTATTCAAAATAAATATTGATGGGGTTGATTTCCTTTTTTCCGGTGACTTGCAGGAGGAAGGAATGGCATTCGAGATGAAAAACAGCCAGTGGCTTGATGCCGATATTGTCAAACTGCCACACCACGGAGGAAAAAACACCAATCTTGAATCATGGCTTGGGGCCATTTCACCAAAACTGTCCATCAATTCAAATTCGGCAAGCCAGGGAAATGGCGCCCACAGGGAAACAGTAGAAGTGCTTGATAAAATGAAAATCCCCGTTCTCTCTACCGCAGAGAACGGGGCCATAACATTCACCGTGGAAAACGGGAAATACTCAGTTCTTACTTTTAAAAAATAGCCTTAACGTGTAAGGTTACAACTAGTTCGGCTATAGAACCACTCTCGACGTCTGTCTTCTGGAAATGGCCCTGAGACATGCCTGGACAATCTCGCAGGAATTGCAGTGGAAATGTTTAAGGAGCTCAAATGGCTCGCCGGATTCCCCAAATCTGTCACCCATGCCAACCATCTCAAGAGGAACAGGCAAATTGAGTGAAAGAAGGCTGGCTATTATTGAGCCGATTCCACCTGTGATCTGGTGCTCTTCCGCCGTTACGACACAGCCTGTTTTTGCAACAGAATTGAGTATCGTTTCGCCATCAAGCGGTTTGATTGTCGATAGATTTACCACTTCAACAGACACGCCAAAATTTGCAAGGTCAACGCTGGCTATAAGAGCTTCGTTCACCATTGTTCCGGTTGCAACAACAGTGACATCTGAACCCTTCTTCATGACAGTTGCTTTGCCAACTTCAAATGGTGAATCAACCTCGGTTATGATCGGTATCGGTGCCCTTCCAAACCTTATGTACGCGGGGCCATCAACATAAGCGGCCGCCATCGTTGCCTTTATCGTTTCATAATAGTCACAAGGCGAAAACACATGCATGTTTGGAAGAACATTCATTATTGCAATATCTTCAAGTGCCTGGTGTGTTGCGCCATCCGCCCCAACTGAGACACCGGCATGACCTGCAATCCTGACTGGAAGCTTGGAATAGCAAACCATTGTCCTCATCTGTTCCCACGCCCTGCCAGTTACAAAAACGCCATAGCTTGAAGCAAAGGGTATTTTACCGGATAGTGCGAGACCAGCCGCAACATCAACCATGTTCTGTTCGGCTATTCCCATATTGAAAAACCTGGCGGGGAATTTGTCCCTAAACCTCGCGCTGGACGTCGATTTTGCAAGATCCGCATCCAATGCAACTATACGGTCGTCTTTCTCACCAAGCATCAGAAGCGCTTCGCTATAACCAAAGCGTGTTGCCTTAGGTTCCATTTCTCCTCCTAGTCAACTGTTATTGTCTTGGAGCAGTTCCTCGGGAAATCTGGACTGTATCCCTTGACCACAGTCAGATGATAAGCGAAGAGCTGCATAAAGACAACCGACAGTATCGGGACAAGCGCATACTCGGAGTGCGGGAGCGGATAAAACATTGTGGAATTTTTTGCCAGGAGGTCGGAGGGCGGCGCAACAGTGATGGCACTGCCAAGCCTGCATGTGACCTCATTGATATGAGAAAGGGTCATGTGCTGGTCTTCAACGGTCGTGAGATAGAAAACCGGATAGCCTTCAGTGACGATGGCAAGCGGGCCATGCTTGAATTCTGCCGAATAGAGCCCTTCGCAGTGGGCATAGGAGATCTCCTTGATCTTCTGTGCGGCCTCAAGCGCAGAACCATAGGTGGCACCATAGCCAAGCGTATACATGTCAACGCAATCCTTGTATTTTTCGGCAAGTTCCTTGGCCCAGCCATTCATCTGGTCGATGGTGTCTTTGATGGCCTTTGGCGTTTTAGCAAGCGTTTCTGGAAGATCACCAGCCCTGCCTTTGAGTTTTGCAACTTCAATGGCAAGCGCCAGGAACAAAACTGACTGGTTGATAAAGGTCTTTGTCGCAGCAACGGCTATTTCCAGGTTGGAAAGTAATGGCAGGTGTCTTCTGGAGCGCATCATGAGGGTGGAGCCCAAGACATTAACGACCCCAAGGACATTGTTTGCCATTCCCCTGGCAGTAAGCATGTTCAATACGTTTATAACATCCTTTGTTTCACCAGACTGCGAAACAAGGACAAAAAGATCAGTAGGTCTTATTCCTTCACCAAAATGCTCGATGAATGACCCTGCGACAACCGGGAAAGTTGCACACCCGCCAAGCTTGTTGAGATAGTATGATCCAATTACACAAGCATTGTACGACGAACCGGAACCAACGAGGTACACCCTGTCACCAGAGGCAATTTCTTCTGCAAACGGGACGAGCTCGTCGCATTCGGCAAGATAATCAAGCAGGGCCTGCGCCCTCTCTGGCTGTTCGAATATCTCCTTCTCCATGAAAAACGGAAAATCGCCTTTTGAGGCCGACTCTGGGGAAAGAGGAGAAGTAATTGGCTTTCTCTCTATTTTCTCGCCATTCTCAATATTGCGGATCTCGTAGGAATCACTGTCAAATTCTACGTATTCGCCATCATTGAGCGGAACTATCTGGTTTGTGAGGTTGAGTATCGATGGCAGGTCGGAAGAACAGCAAACAAACCCATCTCCAACACCCAGATAAAGTGATGAACCCATCTTTGTACAAAACATCTTCTCGCCCTTGAGCGCTGTGATCGCGTAAGCGTAGTCACCCTTGAGTATCTTTCTTGCTTCTCTGATTGCCAGATCGAGGTCTCCATGGCGATTGAATGAATCTTCTATTACATGGACCACAACCTCACCATCATTTTCGCCCCTGAACACATGGCCCTTTGCGGTCAGCTCTTTGATGAGGTGTATCGTGTTCACAACGTTTCCGTTGTGGGCACCAACAATCCTTCCCTTTGTGTCAAAGTGTGGCTGGGCATTCCTCTGCGCAGGAACACCAAAAGTGGCCCAACGGAGCTGGGTTATGCCCCTATTGCCACAAAGCTCCTCAAAATTGAGCTTTTTGGCAACTTCATCCACTTTGCCGACGTCTTTTCTGAGATCAGCCTTGCCGGTTTTTGTTACGGCAACAGCGCCCACCGAATCATAGCCCCTGTAGGTAAGGCTTTTTGCGGCTTTTGTGAGTGTCTTGCCCATATCATCTTTGTCTTCCTTGTAAACAATTCCAAAAATTCCGCACATGGTCTTTACTCCTTGGTTAGATGAACCCTACCCTTTATGGACTCGGTCAGGGTTACACCGTCTGCAAATTCAAGCTCGGTGCCGATCGGGATGCCAGAGGCGATCCTGGAGATTTCAACATCCATCCCGTCAAGCTCCTTTTTTATGTACATTGCCGTCAGGTTACCTTCATGGGTCAGGTTTGTGGCAAGGATGATTTCTTTTATTCCACCATCCCTTACCCTGGTAATCAGGCCATCAATATTGAGTTTTTCAGGCCCAATACCCGATGCAAGCCTTATTGTTCCACCAATAACGTGGTAGACACCTGAAAATGATCCTGCCCTTTCAATTGCCAGAACATCCTTTGCTTCTTCAACAACAAGCACAATTGAATGATCTCTCTTTTCATTAAGACAAACGGGGCATTCACCACCATCCGAAAGATTGAAACAAACCGGACAGCGTTTTACGCGCTCATGCAGTTTCCCGATCGCATCAGAGAGTTTCCTGGCCTCTTCCGGATCCATCCCCAAAATAAACAGGGACAGCCTTTCGGCTGTTTTTGGGCCAATGCCTGGTAGCTTGTGGAGGTTGTCAACAAGCTCTTGAAAGGCCTTGACCGGATAGTTCATCCAAGCTGAAGGTTGCGTGCAATCTTTGCGGCCTCATTCTTTGCCTCGGATTGGGCCTTTGTGATTGCGCCAAGAACCAGTTTTGTCAAATCTTTTATGTCAAGTTTTTTGGTTTCTTCAGATTCGGTGATTGATAGACCTATAACATCAAGCTTGCCATTTACCAATGCGGTGACCTTCACTTCACCCTTTGATGACTCGCCTTCAATTTTCATTGCGGCAAGCTCTTTTTCGATCTTCATTACCTGCGCCTTCATCTGGGAGGCCTGTTTTATCATGTCAAACATGTTGTTTCCCATTTTCTCTTCAATTCTCCTGTATTTTTCCTTTGAACAGATCAAAGGCAGCTTTGACCTGGTCATCTTCAGCCAGATTCTTTGTCTGCACTTTGAGCAATTGCGGTTTGGCAGTAACTTCCTGCCCAATCAATTTTGATACTATTGTTGAAAGCTTTTCCTGGTTCGGGCGCTCTGAAAGCCTTGCTTTTTCAAACTCGGCATCCGATGGCAAAACAAGCTGGGCAACATTGCCTTCAATCACCACGTCCAGAAGTCTCGTCAGGAAGGCGAAAAGAATGATGTCGGTCTCCTTGACTGCGTCCTTGACCTTGTCCGCAAGGCAGGAACATGAACTGTTTTCAGCCTTTGGTTTGGAATCTTGCACCACAGAAGGTTGTACTTCAGGCTCTTTTTTGGGCTGTTCTTTTGCCGGAGTAACAAACACATCTTCTTTTTTGGCCTGAGTCTTTGGCGTTTGTGCCTTTACGGGTTGCGGTACCTGTTCCGGCAATTGCAAAACCGCGCCAGAGGCAACGTCGGATAATTCAAGTGTCGTCATCTCTAAGGAAGCAAGCGCCGAGAATGTATAGCGCATCTGTGATACAAGCTCTCTCAGCTTCATCTCCATGAGCCTCAAGGAATTGAAGCTGAAAGCTGATGATTCCTGTGAAATTAGCTCTGGATCAACAGCATAGTCTGAAAGCAGTTCCTGCTTTGATACCCCAATGGCAGAGAGAATGAGGATGTGCACCCTTAAGAGCAAATCTTTTGAAATCTGCTCCGGTTCCTTGCCATTTTTATATGCTTCCCTGACCAGCCCAATTGCTTCGCCGGCCTTGCCCTCTGCAATATGCAAAAGGTATCTGTGTAGGAATTTTTCACCGGTCACACCAAGCATCATTGCGATGTCCTCGGTGTCTATTTCACCATCAGTAAAAGAAGCCACCTGGTCAAGGAGGCTTTCGGCGTCCCTGAGCGAGCCGTTGCTGTCAATGGCAAGCAACCTCAGGGCATCATCGGTGATCTTTATCCCCTCAGCGTCAGAAATCCTGCGCAACAGCTGGACTTGCATGTCGGTGGGGATCCTCTTCAGATCAAACCTGATGCACCTTGAGAGTATCGTGACCGGTATCTTGTGAGGTTCGGTGGTGGCAAGCACAAAAATCACATGCGGTGGCGGCTCTTCAAGTGTCTTGAGCAGGGCATTGAACGCCTCGCCTGTGAGCATGTGGACTTCGTCGATGATGTAGACCTTGAACTTTGAGGAAACCGGCGCAAATTTCACCCTTTCCCTCAACTGCCTGATGTCATCAACACCCCTGTTTGAAGCGGCATCAATCTCGATTACATCAAGGTTTGTCCCATCAGTGATTGACTTGCAACTCTGGCACGTCTGACAGGGGGTCGGAGTAACGCCTGTTTCACAATTGACAGACTTGGCCAGTATTCTGGCAAGACTGGTCTTGCCAACACCCCTTGGCCCACAAAAAAGGTAGGCATGCGCAATTCTTCCAGACTTAAACGTGTTGTTCAGGGTCCTGACCGCGAACTCCTGGCCAACGATCTCGTCCAGCGACTGCGAACGCCATTTGCGATAGAGAGAAATATATGCCGATGACACGAAAGAGAGTGTAGTTTGGGGCAGCTTTCAAGTCAAGGAACCAAGGGACTTTTTGTCTCCCCATCATTGCAAACCGGCGCCCTTTATAGTATATGGAACCTGGAGGGCAGGATGAAGAAACTGGCGCTTGTTATGATCATTCTGGCAATTGGGCTGTCAGGGTGTATATCTGGGACAAAGAAGCAGGATGAAAATATGCAAAAAATCAGCAAAAACGCACCCGAAGCAGAAAAGCAGAATGATAAAAGTGGCCTGGATGCTTTAAAAAATATGTACAGGAGTAATTTGGTACCTGTTAATAACAAACCTCCAGTGTGTATTCAGGCTATTCCAGAAATCCCAAAAGATAATTTTTACTGGAAGAACAGGAATGTAGGAAATATAAAGAAAAACAATGAATACAAAGCTTCAATTGAATACGGCCAATACAAAGCGGCCACACTTGGCGAGGGTATTTTAAAATGGATCAATGACAGCAAGACTCAAGAATCTTTTATTTATTATTGGGCCAGGAGCAACATGGCAGTTTGCTTTTTTTCATCTGATAACGGCCAACCATTTGGGGCGACGGAAACCAACAAACCGGAGTTTGACACAACAATCTCCGGTAAACTTATCTTCTTTTTTTTGAACATTGAGAAAGAATTTTACTGGTACGAATTGTCCAGGAATGTTTTTCCATTAACAAAAGAGATGCTCTTCTCAATATTCGATATTGATAACAATGGTATGGAGGAAGTTCATTTCAGGCATGATGATAATGTATATGTAATAATCGGCATAGGAAATAGACCTGTAGAATTCGATCTAATAATGAGCGTAGATATCAACAATGTAAACAATATCTACGAAAAAAATAATTTTCCGATAATCAAGACATACAAAGAGTATGGAACTGGCGATTGCATAATGGCGATCAAAATCGGCTCTGTGGCTGGTTTTGTATGCCCTGACTATGAGTCCAGAATTCACCTAGTAAAAGTCTCTGGAGAAGATTTGATAGACGTTTCCTATATGTTCCCAAACATCCTGAGAGGGTTGTGGACACCAGAAAAACTGGAAGATCCATTTGAAAAATACATTTTCCTTGAGCAGATAAGGCCATTGAATCAATACAGACGCAATGCGCTAACAAACAAAATCAAAGAAAAACGGGAAATAGAAATTGTCGAAACACTTGCAAGATTTTCATTACCCTTGCAAGCAGAAGATTCATACGAACATGAAAAATGGTACAATCGTGAAGTATGGCTCCATGTGGATAATTTTAGATACAACAAGTTTCCAAATTACAAGGATGCCTGGAAAACTTTGAAGGAAGCTATAAATAAAAAAACCGTTCTATCTTACGAGGACATTGAAGAACTGCTATTTTTTAATGATTCAAAAAATATGATTTTTATTCATTCGCCATATCAAGATAAACCTTTTGAAGGCAGGAGCTGGGAGATTGAGCCAGGAAGCTACTGGCCAGAAAGAAGGCTCGGAAAACATGAGATGGTAAAGGTAGCTTATAGCAATAAGGACCTGCCACAAATAAAACCAGAAAGTTTTGGAAGAGATCTCATCAAATTCGCAAATTTTACATTCGGGGGCAAAGAGCTTACATGGAATCGAGGCAAATTTATAGCAGACGAGCGAAATTACATGATAATTCCAGCCTCAGAGGATATAATTTTCATTATTACCGATTACCCACCATGCATGACTGCCATCAAGCTTGGGAATGAAAAAAACAATTATAAGCCAACCCAATTGATAGACTGGTTCGAGGGTGATATGGCAATAATAGTTAATGGAATAGGTGATGTAAATTGTGATGGAATTACAGATTTTGTTTTTCAATTCCAAAACTTTGGTGCAACTGAAAATACCAATGATACGGCAACATTCTCGGTAATAAACGGGCAATTGCACCAGCTTGTGATGGATGTTGAAGGATTAGGATCAGTTGAACATTTTTTTGGATCTTTTGGTGGCAGTGGCCATTACGGTACCTTTGAGTTGGGTTGTGCACCAGTTCCTGATAGCATCTTTTCACAAGCTCTTGCAGCATTCAGATTTAGTTCTATGCACAGGATGGAATTGAGAAAAGATGGATTCATCTATGACATTACATACAATTATCCTACTCCGGAGCATGTTAATTCAGTCAAGGAGATACAGAATGGGAATTATTTTTTCCGAAGAACTATTTGTAATTGCGAAACCGTTGGCCTTTCTAAAATTGTATTGAAGAATATTCCCAAAGGCAGCGAATGCAACGACGATGATTGCAGAATATATCGGGATTGCTTGCTATTAGGGAAAACTTACTATGTCCAGTCGCCAAAAGATGCGATAAAAAACTGGAGCATTTACTATCCACAAAGATAAGCTCAAAAGCAGAACACAAAGAGGCAACCAGCAATTTGCAATAAAACGTTGAAAAAACCCTCAATTTCGATAGAATGACATGAATATCAAATTTTTTGGAGGTGCAAGATGAAGAAGTATTATGTGACAACGCCCATTTACTACATCAACGACAATCCGCACATCGGACATGTGTATACAACGATGGCCGCAGACATTATTGCAAGGTACAGGAAGTCGATGGGACGCGAAGTCATGTTTCTCACTGGCACCGATGAAAACGCTGTGAAGATCGAAAGAGCTGCAAAAGAAAAGGGGCTCACAACACAGCAGTTTGTTGATCAGCTTGCAGTACAATGGGAGGACTACTTCAAAAAATTTGGCCTCTCGTTTGATGATTTCATAAGGACAACCCAGCCCAGGCACGCCGCTGCCGTTAAAAAAGCAATCCAGCAACTTTATGACCAGGGCGATGTTTACAAGGGGAGCTACGAGGGCTGGTATTGTGTGCCATGCGAAACATATTTTCTCGAGAGCGACCTCGTTGATGGAAAATGCCCTGACTGTGGCAGACCAGTCGAGAAAATATCTGAGGAAAACTACTTCTTCAAACTGACCAGCTACAGGGACAAATTACTGAAACACTATGACGAGAACCCGGATTTTGTAATGCCAAAAGCAAGATTCAACGAGGTCTATTCTGTCATAAAGGAAGGGTTGCGTGATGTCTCGTTTACAAGAACAGGGGTGGATTGGGGCATAAAGGCACCGTTTGATGAAAAACATGTGGTTTATGTCTGGGCCGATGCACTGATAAACTACATAACGGCTGCAGGGTTTGAGTCCAATCCTGAGAACTTCAAAAATATCTGGCCAGCCGATGTTCACCTCGTGGGGAAAGACATCATAAGGTTCCATTGTATAATATGGCCAGCAATGCTCATGGCGCTGGGTCTCCCTCTTCCAAAACACGTTTTTGCCCACGGCTGGTGGACATGTGATGGCAAAAAAATGAGCAAATCGCTTGGAAATTTCGTCAAACCGTACATTGAGGTTGAAAACCTTGTCTCAGTCTCAGGTTGCAAAGAAGAACTGGCGCAGGATGCCTTCAGGTACTTCCTGTTCAGGGAACTCCCATTTGGTGAAGATGGTGATTTTTCGAGGGTAAACTTCGAGGGCAGATACAATTCTGACCTTGCAAACGACCTCGGAAACCTCCTGAACAGGTCACAGCAGATGCTCCAGAAAAACTTTGAGGGCATCGTGCCAGATGGGAAAATTCTGCCTGAGGCAAGCGAAAAATTCGAAGAAACAATGAAGGTTTTCACTGAGCGTATGGAAGAATTCAGGTTCGGTCAGGCACTTGAAACAATATGGGGCTTCATCAACACGCTCAACACACTCATCGAAGTCAAAAAACCCTGGGAGCTCGTGAAACAGGGCAAAAAAGAAGAGCTTGCCGATCTCCACTACACACTCACCGATGGAATAAGGGCAATTTCGGCGCTTGTAAATCCCTTTATTTTCAACACCGCAAAAATACTTGCAAACGCAGTTGGCCTGGACAATCCTCCATCAATAACGGGCCTTGCTCTGGGCCAGCTCAAACCAGGAACAGCCACAAACAAGGCCGATGTCATGTTCCCAAGGATACAGAAAAAGCAGAACCTGCCTGCCGAAAAACCAGTCGAACCACAAAAAGTTGAATCTGCGTCGCAAGATGAAGAATTGATGGCCATCGAGGACTTCCAGAAATTCAAATTCAGGGTGGCAAAAATCCTCAACGCTGAAAAGGTTGAGGGTGCCGACAAGCTCTTGAAGCTGACAATCGACATTGGCACAGAACAGAGAACAATTGCTGCAGGAATAGCAAAATTCTACAAACCGGAAGACCTGATCGGAAAAACAATTGTCGTTGTGGCAAACCTGAAGCCTGCAAAATTGCGCGGCATAATCTCCCAGGGAATGCTCCTTGCCGCAACCGACACTGAAACAGGAAATGTTTTTGTCTTGTCTCCAGAAGGTCCGGTAGTTCCAGGTTCCATGGTCAAATAATGGAAATTATTGACACTCACGCCCATCTTGACCTCCCAGACTTCAAGGGTGAGTTTGAAAGAGTGCTTAAAAGGGCAAGCGAGGGCGATGTTTGCCAGATAATAAATGTTGGGTTTGACCTTGAATCATCTTCAAGGTCAGTGTCTCTGGCGCAAAACAACAGAGAGATTTTTGCCACAGTTGGCATCCACCCGCACGAAGCCAAAAAGTGGGGCTCCGAGATCAAAAACTGGATTATTGAATTGTCTGGCAGAGAAAAGGTTGTTGCTATTGGGGAGATCGGCCTTGACTACTACCGCGACCTCTCGGACAGGCAAACCCAGCGAGAAGTATTTTCCGAGCAGATCGAGATAGCAAAAAACCTCGGGAAACCAATAGTGATACACAGCAGGGACGCCCAGGGTGATGTAATGAGAACACTTGAAGAACATTCACCAGAGTTAGTTGTCCTGCATTGCTTTTCAGGGGACACTCTCATGGCGGAATGGGCCTTTGAGAGAGGCTACTATCTTTCTTTTGGCGGACCACTGACGTACCCAAGAAACGAGCGCCTCGAGATGGCGGCCGCCATTGCACCAGAAGACCTCATCATGGTTGAGACAGATTGTCCTTACCTTTCCCCCGTTCCCTTAAGGGGCAAGAGAAATGAGCCATCCTATATCAGGCATACTCTAATAAGATTGGCAAATATAAGGAAATGTTCAGTGGAGAGGATGGCTGAAATTACAACGGCAAACGCAAGGAGATTTTTTTCTATTACGAACCCTTGATCGTTATTTTTATCTGACTGGCAGAAATCATTACCCATCTGGCATCAAATGCCTGGGCCATGAATTGTACTGGCACAAACGTTTTCCCACCAACAATGACTGGCGGGTCTTTCATCAGGATCGGGATTTTTCCACCACCACGGCGGTATTCAATGAAGGCTGTTTTGCTCCCAATGGTAACGTAAACTGTTATTCCCCGACGGTTATAAATTATGGTCACCGTCTTTGTCGGTTGATCCCATATGACCTGGCATTCAAAAGACTCGGCAACAAATCTTAATGGCACCATTATCGTGCCACTTGGGAGTTTGTACGGCTTGGCATCAATCTTTTTGAAAGAGCCATTGACAAGAGCGTTTGTGGAGCCAACAGTCAAAACGATGATTGTGTCCTGGACCGGTACTATATTGAGATCTACAGTTATTGAGACCGAACCACCATTGGTTATAACCTTAATGATCGCCGAGTATCTGCCAGGAGAAAGACCCTGGGTATTTATCATCATCTGGATTGTGCGGGATTTTCCACTCTGGAGGGTTAACTTATCAGGGTTTACTGTTATCCATGACCTTGATGACGATATTTCGATATCCAATTCACCGCCACCAACATTTTCAACCCAAAGGTCATCATTGCTGTCAATCTTTGAGTTGGGCGTTACATTCTGGTAAGAAAAGTTTGATTTTGAAACAGCAAGGGTTGGTGGATCCTCACCATGTTCCAGCGAATATATGTTTCCATCATCCCCGCCGAAGAAAAGTTTGCCATAGGCTATTGCAGGTGATGACCTTATTGCAGTGCTGGTTCTCTTGACCGACAGCTGGGCACCATTTGACAGGCTGAAAACATACACTTTACCATCAAGGGAGGTGACATAAACATAATCTTTGCCGATAGATGGCGTTGAGATAGATTCTTTTGTTGTAAGCGTGTCCCAGACAAGTTTGCCGTTTTCATCCAGACAAATGATTTTTCTTGCCGAAGCAATTACGATCCTGTTGTTGGCAGAAATAGCCGGCGAGCCATCTATCTTGCCTCCGGCGTCATAGGTCCAAATTATGGAACCTGAAGAAGCCGAGATTGCATATATTTTTCCAGTTTCTGAGCAAACAATTATTTTTGCTGTATTAACACTTGAGCCAGTTGATGCAGGTGAGCTTGAAACAGGCCCATCAAGCTTCGTCACCCATTTCAGTTCTGGAGTGTCCTGTGTTCTAACACCTTTGTCGGAAGCAGGGATCTTCAATTCAACACAATAGAAACTCCTCGAATTTGACCCGAAATACACATTGTTTCCAAGAAGGACGGGGCTGCTTTCAATCTGGTCCCCAGTGCCTGATGGTTCAGGCATTCTCCACCTTATCTGCGGGTCCCTGCCTTCAATATCAAATCCGTAAAGCCAGCCATTGCTTGCACCAACAATAATGACCTTGTGGAGCTTTGACACTAATGGAGATGTTGTAATGTTTGCCCTGTGCCCTGGGCCCGAAAGATCAACCCTGAAAAGGAACTTCCCTGAATCAGCATTGAGAACAACGAGCATCTGGCCATAGGGAAGATAGACCCTGTTGTCAAAAACTGTTACTGGGGTTGTGAGTCTTGCCCTTTGAAAATCTATTGCGCCATTTGGCCATGGTCTATTACCATCGTCATCAACATAATCCTTTACGGAATTGTTGGGGAATTCCCAGTTTTTGGTACCATCATTGGCATCAATGCAATATACATAGCCATTTTCGGTGCAATCATAAACCGAGTTTTTTGTTGTGACTGGCGAGCAGGATATGGAGGAACCGGAATTAAATTTCCAGCTTACCTTTTGGACTTCCGGCTCGACATAGACTTGAGTATAGGAACTTCTAAGGTAACCACCCTTGAAAGTAAACCATTCGTTGGAAGCCGCACTGGCACTTGAGCCAGCAATTATACAAACAAGAACAAAAAGAAGGGAGAAGAACCTAAAACGGCTGTGTCCAACCATTTGTTATCCCCACCTCCTCAAGGCAGTCAAGTGCCTCTTGATATTCATCTTCTGTTATGTTCCTGTTCAAACCTGGTTCTGAAAGCGCCCTGTGAGCGGGGAAATACTGGCTCATCAGCGAGAGATGGACGTTTGGAATATTTTTTACAATCCAGTTCAAAACTCCTTTTGTTCCAGCCCTTCCCTCCGGAAGAACCAGATGCCTTATTATGAGACCCCTCTTTGCGATCCCATTTTCGTCCATTACTAGATTACCAACCTGCCTGTGCATCTCAACCAAAGCCACCCTATTGTTCTCAACATATTTCACCGCACTAGAATTTCTTAGTGCTTCACTATCTGAATCATATTTTGCATCTGGAAGATAAATGTCAATAAGCCCTTCCAAAAGTTTTAGCACTTCAACTGATTCAAAACCAGAACAATTATAAACAATTGGAATAGAAAGTCCACCCGCTTTAGCAATCTCAATTGCTTCTGCAATTTGTGGAGCATAATGGGTTGGGGTCACAAGGTTCACATTATGGCAACCTCTTGTTTGCTGTTCTAGCATAATTCCGGCAAGCTTTTCAACTGTTACTTCATAACCATTATGTAATTGAGAGATCGGATAATTCTGGCAAAACTTGCACGACATTGTGCAATATGTGAAAAAGATTGTGCCTGAACCATTTTTTCCAGAAATTGGCGGTTCTTCTCCTGGGTGGGGGCCAGTTGAGGATATTTTCACAGTCATGGGAGCACGGCAATACCCAACCTCGCCCTTATCTCTCATTGCCCCACATTTTCTGGGGCAAAGGTTGCATGGTGAGGCAAGTCTGTAGAGCTTTGAAATTTTCTCGCTTCTTTGCAATGCTTGAATCATGGCCCTTCGAACGAGGGATTTTAACATCATATCCATATCAAAACAAGTCCCTTGATAAAAGATTCCTTTGAACCAAAAAACACAAAAAACTGTATCTTCAAGTAAATAAGAGGAGGTAAAATGAAGAAAGCTTCAATAATGTTTCTTGTCTTTCTTCTCGCGATGCCGGTGGCTTTTGTGCAAGCAGCCAATAACACTGCCGATGGGATAGACAAAACACTGCAGCCAGTCTCAACGCTCATAGTGTCAACTACGCCAAATGTCCTTACTGCTGGTGTTGTTCCCGAGCTTGTTGACACGGCAACACCATTCACGATAAAAGTCACCGATTCGTCAGGAACACCGATTGACCTTACACAAGGCGGATCTATTGAAAATAAAAATGTATGGAACAATCTTTTCAAAGACCCGCACCCCGAGACGCTGGACCAGTACTATTGGGTAAGGCTCGATCTCCACAATGATGATGGCACAGATATAAACAACAGGGCACTCTTTGGCATTCAACCAATCGAGATTGACTTTTCAATGGCAAGGGATGGAATCTACGTCTTCAAAGGTTTCTGCGCAAACGATGTTGGAGAATTCAAAATCCAGGTATTTACACCCGACAGGAAATTCACTGGCATCACAACCGTCAAAGTCAGAGCTCCACTCATTGATTACGCCATATTCAACATTGAAGATCCCGAAAAAAGGGTCTTTCACACACCAGGCGATCCTGATTTTGTAATGACAGCCGCAGACAACAGGATTTACGGCATCACGGCCACAGTCCAGACTTCCGATGGCAAACTGATCAGGGGCAACTCAAAGGGTGTCCAGACATGCAGCAGCTATACTGCCTCAAGGCTGACTGTTGGCACAACAATGCTTGCAAATTTCTATTACAGCAAGCCCCATATCGTGCTTGAGAGAGACCCACTCACTGGCAAAAACCTTGAATACATCGTCGATATGGGTGACAGATACTACATAAATCTTGGTATTGATTACAATAATAGCGGCTCTCTGGAAGAAACCAACAGGGAGATTTACGATATAGCAGGATTCAGGGTGAGAAACTGGAACCCATCCACCAGAAGGTTCGAGGAAACAAATTACAAAACTTTTTACAATACGACGTGTACAAAATGGGACGACGGCACTTATGCAACCGGCTATCTCTTTGACTACACCGACCAGACAACTGGATGGGGAATGGGGTGCATCTACAACTCTCCATACGCTGGCTGCTATCTGTTCCCTGACATAAATGAGGATGGGAAGCTTGATTATAGGGACTCCCTGGAGCTTGATTTTGGCGGAAAAACAATGTTCTACATCTTTGCTAATGATGTCTGTGGGATAACTTGTCTCGTTGGAGCAAACCATTACGGGCAATCTGATTTTGCCGGCAGAGGACCAATAAATGAAACAGATCCGCAGGATATCAGAAAAAGATACAGGCCGGATGGTACTTTCATGCTCGACATGGATGGATGGGTGGCATTTAACCTAGCGTCTGGCAGGCAATCAACCTCACAGGTCAGCGCAACTATCTCGGTTTCTCCGGAAAAACTCGAAGTTGGCAAACCGGCCCACATTGAGGTCACAGTCACAACAAAAAATGACAACAAACCAATCGATAGGGCAAGGATCCAAGTAATGGGCGGAGGCATCCTCGAAACACAATACACTAACGAACTTGGAAAAGCTAATTTTGATGTCACACCAGACAAACCCGGCAAATTGACAATCAACATCGCCGCAGGCAACTTTGGCTCCTTTTCACAAGACATACAGGTAAAAAGAGACGAAACACCACCAGAACTCAAAATTGACGAGATGTCCCTGCTTGTCAAAAATCCAAATATCAAAATCACAGGACAAACGGAGCCAGGCGCAAAAGTGAAGGTTGCAGGAACAGATGCAACTATAGGTCAGGATGGTAAATTTGTTGCGGAAATACTTCTTGGGGAAGGTGATAACGCCATAACAATAGTGGCAACTGACCTTAATGATAATTCAACACGCAAAACAATAACCATCACATTGGACACGGTCCCGCCCGAAATGCAAATTGAGGCTTTGGACCCAAAAATAATTGAAGCCAAAACGATAAAGATAAAAGGGAAGGTGAACGAGCCATCCAAAATTATCATTGGTGACAAAAACCAGAATACTTCTGCTGGTTTTGAGTTCGAGCTTGAGTGTGCATATGGCAAAAATACCATCACAGTTGAAGCGTGGGACAAAGCCGGCAACAAGGTCTCACAGACATTCGAATTTGAAAACTTCAGAAAAACAATGGTCGTACTCCAGGTTGGTTCAAATTCAATGCTTGTCAATGGATCAACAAAACCAATCCCTGTACCCCCCTTCATTGAGCGAGGAACAACAATGGTACCCATCAGGGTCATTTCAGAAGCCCTTGGTGCCACAGTCCAGTATGACCAGACATCAAAAAGCATAGAGATTGTTCTTGGCGAAAAACAAATAATTATGCAAATTGGCACAAGGGTGATGGTGGTCAACGGCGTAAAAAAATCACTTACTGTTGCACCGCTCATAAAGAACGGCTCCACGTTTGTACCTTTCAGGGCAATTGCCGAAGCCTTCGACTGTGACGTGAAATGGGCCTCCGAGACAAAGGAAATAACAATAGTGAGGCTCTGGTACTAAAAACCAGTTCAAACCAATTAAAAGGCCCCAGAGAAGAATTCCTGGGGCCTTTTTTTGTTTGGGCGTGATTGACTAATAAAGCATAACCGCTATCATTTTGTTGAAATGCCCCAACCAAATATTGGCTATATTAGAAATATTCTGAACCAGATGGCCGCAAGCAACCCTGATATTTTGGGGTGCGCACTGGTTTCTGAAGATGGTCTTCCGATATTCTCCGTAATACCTGGCGAGATCGAAGAGGATTCGATGTCGGCCATGTCTGCCACTCTTTATGCACTTGGCGAAAGGGTCATCAGCGATCTTACAAGCGGGAACCTCGAACAGGTCTATGTGAAGGGTGATCAGGGTTATGTCGTAATTTCATCAGTTGGGCAAATCGGCACGCTGGCTGTTATCGCAAAACCAACAGCAAAACTGGGCTATGTATTGATGGTACTCAGACAGGTCATCTCCGACCTGACATCATCCCACTGACCAGTCTCTGATATATCTAAAATCCTGATCTATAGTTCTTCCAGTTACTTTGCATACAGGCGGCAACACTCTCTTGAATTGCGACTTGCGCATTTTAAGCTCGATTGCCTCAATCTCTTGCAAGCCAAAACCATGCTGTGCGATTTTTTCTTTTGGAAACCTCTGGTCAACCAGCATGTCAAGTATCTGATCAAGCCTCTCGTATGTATTGCCTATCTCACCCTCATCGGTCTGCCCTGGCCACAAGTCCGCAGAAGGGGCCTTTTCTATTATTACATCAGGCACACCGATGTATTTTGCCAGCGCTCTCACCTGGGTCTTGTATATGTCGCCTATGGGGTAGCACCCTGCAGCCATGTCGCCATACCACGTTGAGTAGCCCAGGAGCATCTCGGTTTTATTGGAAGTCCCCAAAACAATGCTTTTGTTGACCATTGACTGGTCAAATATCACGCACATTCTGAGTCTTGCCAGAAGATTGCCAAGCCTGAGCTTGTCAATTTCTTCATGATAGCCGTCGGCCATATCGGAAATGTCAATGGTTTTGGTTTTTATGCCAAATTTCTCCGCAACCAGTTTGGCATGTTCTACCGAATCTTTGCTTGACTGCGTGTATGGAAGCAGGAGCCCCAAGACATTCTCTGGCCCAAGGGCTTTCGAGGCAATTGCAGCCACAATGGTCGAATCAAGGCCTCCGGAGAGACCCAAAACTGCGCTCTTCATTGAGGCGCCATTTACACAGGAGCGAATGAACCCTTCAATGAGTTTTTGTGCCCTCTCAAGATCGATTTCAAGCATTTTTCTCAATCCTTTCCATTTCGTTAAGGACCGTTCCAAAATCGCTTTCCCTGTAAAGGCTCATGCTGTATCTTGCCCTTGCAAGGGCCGATGAATCGATGTCAACGATTTGGACATGCTCTACAAGCTCTGGCAGAATCGCCAGTTCATGGCCATCCGGGCCAAAAACAACGGAATTGCCAAAAAATGCCACACCATCTTCATATCCAACCTTGTTTGCACTTGCCAGGAAGACCTGGTTTGTAAAAGCAATATTGCCGGTTGTTCTTTCAAAGAATTTTTTGACCGAGAAACCACTTTTCCCAAGGACCCTTGCCGGAATTGCCGAACAGGCAATTATCATCTCGGCGCCGTCTCTGGAGAGTACATAGGCTTCTTCCGGGTGCCAGAGGTCGCGACATACCATTATTCCCAACTTGCCGAATGGCGTGTCAAAAGCCTTTATGGTGTTGCCTTTCCCAAAGTACCTTGCCTCCTCAAACAGGCCATGTGTTGGCAAATGGATTTTTCTATATATCTGTGCAACCTCGCCTCCGATATAGAGGCAGGCGCTGATTCTTACTACATGGTCCGGACACATCTCCGGAAAACTGCATAAAATAGCAATCTCTTTTGAGGCCTCAATTATCGGACGCATCTCCTTGCCATCAGGCTTGATGGCAAGACTATATGAAAGGTCCCTTAAACTGTAGCCTGAAAGCCCCAGCTCAGGAAAAAGTACCATATCGGCGCCGCTACCATGCGATTCCTTTGCGACCCTGGCATGCTTTTCTATGTTGTATGCGAGATCGCCAAATTTTGATTCGATTTGGGCTACTGCCAGCCTAAAGTCCTTCATTCAAAAAACCCGTCCTTTTTAGTACGTATGCAAGTGGAACACCAAGAACGCCAAGGGCCACTGCCTCGCCAAGCATTATTTGCCCGGCAACAACCATATACGCCCCGATTTTAAAATTGGTGAACGTGGCCGTAAACCCCTGCAATCCTTGCGGGATTCCAATATCAAAAAATCCCTGCAACACAGAAACGTAGAGTCCGACCACAAGCCCATTGATGATAACCGGAGGGATTGCACCCAGCCATATTTTTTTTGTTCTGGACAGCAAAAACGTGAGTGTTGCCGCCAGAAGCGTGGCAAAAGTGCCAAGCGTCCAGTCTATGACACCAAATGGAGACCAGAGCAGGTTGGAGATAAAACACCCGACCGCAAGTCCGGCAATGGCTTCTGGCCAGAAAAATGGCAGTATAGTTAATGCTTCGGCAAGTCTTACCTGTATGGCGCCAAAAGAAAAAACGGCAAAGGGGCCCGTCAAAACAACGTATGCGGCAGCAATGGCCGATCCCCTGATGATTTTTTTAAGTGCGTTGTTTTTCATTGCTCACCCCTCCAGAGCCTGTATAGTCCGTAAATAACAAGCGACTTTGCGTCTTCAATCTGCCCCTCGGCAAGCATCTTTTCAAATTCTGCCATCGACACTTCTATTGGGTGCACATTTTCATCCTCATCAGGATTAGGTGTTCCTTTTCTGAGATCTCTGGCCAAAAAATAATGTGATCTTTCAGTGCTGATGCCAGGTGTAACAAAAGCCTTGCCAAGGCTGACCATGTTGCCAGCTTCATAGCCAGTTTCTTCTTCAAGCTCGCGAAAAGCCGCCTCGACAGGGATTTCACCTTCCTCAATCTTTCCAGCAACGACTTCAATCAAGTCACTCCGGACAGGAGCCCTGAATTGCTCCACCAGAATGACTTTGCCATCGTGGGTTATTGGAAGCACAACCACAGCCTCAAACTTGGTTCTGATGAACTCTCTTATGTACTCTCTCTCATCCTGGTAGGTCTCTCTTTGAACAGAAAACAGGATGCCATCGAATAGGTTTTCTTCCGAGACCTTTTTTGGCATCATATCTGAAGGACCGTTGGAAGTATCATTGGCCTTCTCCTTGTAGTTTCAAGCAAAACATCAAACAATTTTTCCCTTATCTGTCTTTTTAGCTCGCTTGTTGATGAGCCTTCACTTTTCCAGTTTTTCACTATGTTAATGACAGCCTGCTTTACAACTTCAATTGTCTCTGCCGATTCCTTCATGTAGATGAAACCTTGGCTGGTTATATCAGGTCCTGCCAAAATCTCTCTGGTATCTTTTGAAACTGCAACGGATATGGTCATGAAACCGTCCCTTGCAAGTTTTGATCTCTCCTTGAGAACAACAGTGCCAATGTCCCCGACAGAACTGCCATCGATATAGACAGCCCCAGCAGACACCTTCTTTACTATTTTCCCTGTTTTCTCCGAAAGCTGTATCTGGTCACCATTATCGCAAATAAAGATGTTCTCTTTATTGATTCCGATGTTCTCTGCGATCTTTGCATGGAACCAGAGCTGTTTGTATTCGCCATGGAGAGGAATGAAATACTTTGGTCTGGTAAGCGCCAGGACTATCTTCATTTCTTCCTGTGACGCATGGCCAGAGACATGCACCCCGTCAACATTTCGATAGTAAACGTTTGCACCCAGTTTCAGCAACCCAGAGACAGTCCTTGAGACAAGGCTCTCATTGCCCGGAATCGGATCAGCAGAAATGAGAACAGTGTCGGTTTTTTGTATGTGTATTTTTGGATGGGTGGCATTGGCAATTTTGGTCATACCAGACATTGGCTCACCTTGCGTTCCAGTTGTTACAATGGCAACTTTGTCCGGAGGCATTTTGTTGGCCTGTTCCGGGGTAATTACTATGCTGTCCTGCATGTTGAAATAGCCGAGCCTCTGCGCGACTTTGATCGTATCAACAATGCTCTTTCCATCTATGATGAGCTTACGTCCAAATTTTGCTGTTGTGTCAACTATCTGCTGGAGCCTGTGAATGTTTGTGGCGAAAGTAGCCACAACAATCCTGCCAGGAGCAAACTTGTATAGTTGTTCAAAGGTCTTGCCAACTGTTGATTCCGAAGCGGTGTAGCCCGGCTCGTCAGCATTTGTCGAATCAGCCATAAGACAGAGTATGCCCTTCAGCCCAAGGTCTCCAAATCTCTGAAGGTCCATGGGGTTTCCATCAATTGGGTTGAGATCGATTTTGAAATCGCCAGTGTGTAGGACGATCCCGGCCGGGAAATGAAGCGCGATTGCCGCACCATCCGGTATGGAATGGTTGACCCTTATGAATTCCGTTCTGACACCAGCAATAAAGTAGTGCTTTCCAAATTGCGCCGTCCTGAAATCTACAGGCCTCACCGAGCCTGGGAGCACCTCATCGGCAAGCCCAAGGGTCAGTTCAGTCCCATAAACGGGTACTTTGACCTTTTCAAGAACATATCTCAGGCCACCGATGTGGTCGGCATGGCCATGGGTCAGGAGGACGGCCCTTATCTTCTTGGAAATCGTGTCCAGATAAGAAAGGTCTGGAATAACTTTATCAATTCCAGGTAGATCGGCATCCGGGAACTTGAAACCAGCATCAATTATTACAGCGTTGTTTTCCCACTCGATAACGGTCAGGTTTTTGCCAATCTCGCCAAGACCACCAAGTGGCGTTATTAAGATAGAATGTGGTTCGTTTCTGGACATTACCTTGTTATTATTGTTTGATCCAGGATGAGCCTTAACTCCCTGAAGTCTTTTTTCATTGCTTCCAGTAGTTCCGGGTCCCTTTTGTGGAGGTACGCTGCCGGATGGTACATTGGGAGGAACCTGAGCCCCTCCTTTAACTGGAGCTTTCCGTGTGTCACGCTTATGGACATTTGCTTTGACAACATTGTTTGGGTTGCCGGCGCCCCGAGCGTGATTATTATTTTTGGCATTATGGCCGCTATCTGGGCCATTAGATATGGTTTGCATGATTCTATTTCATCCTGTTGTGGCGTCCTGTTTTGAGGAGGCCTGCATTTTACTATATTTGTTATAAAAACTTCGGACCTTTTCAGTCCTATCATCAAGAGGAGTTTGTCCAGGAGCTGCCCAGCAGCCCCGACAAACGGCTCACCCTTCTCATCTTCGTTTGCACCAGGGCCTTCACCAATGAACATTATTGATGCGTCATAGTTTCCTATGCCTGGTACTGGATTTTTTCTCATTACGCCAAGACTGCACTTACGACAGGTAGAAACCTGTCTGGTGACCTCATTCAAGATCACTTCGGTGTCAGTCACTCACAAACCCCTTTTGGCCGCAAATGCCCTTTCCTACAAGTGAAATGGCATAGTCTTCCGGAATATTTTGCTTTATGTAGTTGTTGAAACTCTTTATCCCCAAAGAGTCTATTCTATTTAGCGTTTCTTCAAGTGATGGCACCTGCCCGAGAAGTAGTCCGAATTTCCCGCTGCGGTCCATTCTTGCCATGTTGCTTTCGAGGGACAGGGTTGTTGAACCCTTTATCATCCTCTTTGCCCTCTCGAGCTCCTCTTCAGTTACACCATGGTTACGAAGATTGTCCAACTCATAAAGCAGGATATCACGACTCTTTTGGTAGTTTTCCTTCGGAACAGCGCCATAAACACCCAGAAGCCCAGCAGATTTCGAGAAAGAAGACATCATGGAAATATTGTAGACCAAGCCCTCTTTCTCCCTGAGTCTCTGGAAGAGCCTGGAGCTTATCGAACCAGCAATAATAACGGAGCTGACAAGTGCCTCGGCCATTTCTGCATCACTAAGCGTTGGCCCTGGCCACACATAGGTAAAATAGACCTGCTCGGAGTCTCTATCCATACAGAGTTTGTTTGGTTTGAATTCTGGCTGGTTTTCAACATATGAGGTTTTACCGTTGAGAGGCTCATGTGGGATGCCAAGTTTTTCAAGTTTGGCCGATAACTGTTCGTAGGTTATCCCTCCACAGGCAGACAAAACAGTATTTTCAGGCCTGTAGTGGTCCTTGTGATATTTCCTGACGTTGTCCGGAGAGACTTCTTTTATTACTTCCGGAAAACCAAGAACCGACCTTGCAAGCGGGTGTGTTCCCCAAGCCGCCTGAAACGCCCTAACAGAAGCAATTTCATCAGGGGCGTCCATAAATTCGGCTATCTCAGAGAGAACAACCCCCCTCTCCAGATTGATTGAATCATCCTGAAGTGAAGGGTTGTAGGTAGTATCAAACAAGAGGTCTAGCGCAAGGTCAACATCATCCACAAGGACCTTGGCATAAAAACTTGTCAGTTCAACTGAAGTATAAGCGTTCAGTTCTCCGCCCGTACCATCAATTTCGATTGCTATATCACTGGTACTTCTTTTTGGCGTGCCTTTAAAAACAAGGTGCTCAAGGAAGTGCGAAAGACCCTGTTGGTCTTCAGACTCGGTATAGGCACCTACTGGCATAAACAAACCGAGTGCTACCGAGCCAAAACCCGGCATGGTGTCTACTACTAGCTTCACTTTCTCCTGTCCTTGCCGTGCCTCTTGCCATTGCCATGGTGATCATCTTCATGACCATGATCTTCATCACCATCAATGGCCGGTGGGATAGTTCCTGAATCAGTTTCCAGGAGGCCTTTGCGAGTGAGGGAGATTCTGCCAGTTTCATCAATCTTTTTGACTTTGACCATGACTTCCTGGCCAATCTTGAGTTCATCTTCGACCTTTGCGACCCTGTAGTTTGCAATTTCGGAGATGTGAAGAAGGCCCTCTTTACCACCTTTGCCGATATCAACAAAAGCGCCAAAGTCCCTTATTCCGGTTACTCTGCCAAGATAGATCTTTCCGACAGTGACGTCTTCAGTTATCTCGGAGATAATCCCCTTTGCCTTCATGCCAGCTTCTTCATTCGGGGCCGTTATAAATATCCTTCCATCCTGCTCAATATCAATCTTGCAGCCTGTATCTTCGATGATTTTCTTTATGACTTTGCCACCCGGTCCGATCACTTCACGGATCTTCTCCGTGTCTATGGTCATCGTGTAGACCCTTGGAGCATTCGGTGAAAGCTCCGGTCTTGGCTCTGGCAGACACTGTTTCATGAGACCGAGTATGAACATCCTTGCATCTTTGGCCTGTGCCAGAGCGCGCCTGATGATATTCATGTCGATACCCTTGATCTTGATGTCCATCTGGAGGCCAGTTATGCCTTCAGTTGTTCCAGCAACCTTGAAATCCATGTCGCCAAGGGCATCTTCGACACCTTGAATATCAGTGAGGATCGCGATCTTGTCGTTGCTTGTGATGAGTCCCATCGCTATTCCGGCAACAGGTGCCTTTAATGGGACACCCGCATCCATAAGCGAAAGAGAGCTACAACACACAGAGGCCATTGATGACGAGCCATTGCTTTCCAGAACTTCAGAGAAAACCTGGATTGTATACGGAAACTCCTCCTCAGTTGGAACAAGCGGCACCAGCGATCTCTCTGCAAGATTGCCATGTCCGATATCTCTTCTTGATGGGCCCCTCAATGGCCTTACTTCGCCAACCGAGAATGGGGGGAAATTGTAGTAATGCATGTAATGCTTGATCTCTTCCTCATAAAGCCCCTCAACCAGCTGGCCTTCGTCCTTGGCGCCAAGAGTTGTTACGGATAAAACCTGGGTTTGGCCCCTGAGGAAAATCGCTGACCCATGAGTCATTGGAAGTGTGCCAACCTCCATGGAGATTGGTCTGATCTCATTGGTTTTCCTGCCATCAGGGCGTTTGCCCTGAATGACTATCCTGTCCCTGACAAAAGATTTTAGCTCTTTTTCGAATATAAGGCCAAAATTTGACGTTTTTTCAGGTAACTTCTCCTGTACCAGGGCTTTTATCTCGTTCTCAAATTCACCGGATGCACTTTCACGCTGTGCCTTGTCTGGGTTGAAGAGTTTTTCGTCACCTTTTTTGAAAAGCTCTTCATGAACAAGCTGCAAGACTTCTGGATCGATCTCTGGCGGAGGAACAACAATTTTCGGCTTCCCAATTTCTTTTTGAAGCTCCATTTGCAGGGCAATAATGTCGGCAAAGGAGGCCTGCGCAAGCTCCATGGCTTTTGCGACCGTCTCTTCGTCCACCTGGGTTGCACCACCCTCGACCATCATTATTGCATCATTTGTTCCAGCAACCACCAGATCAAGCGTTGATTTCTGGAGCATGGTGACAGTCGGGTTTACGACAAGCTCCCCATCAATGAGTCCAATTCTCACTGCTGCGAGTGGCCCTTCAAACGGGGCATCAGAAATGGTGAGGGCGCAAGAAGCACCAATTATCCCAAGAAAATCCGGGATGTTCTCGCCATCTGATGAAAGTGTGGAAACAACGATCTGGACATCTTTGCGGAAGTGCTTTGGAAACAACGGCCTGAGGGGCCTGTCAATGAGCCTTGACCTCAATATTTCCTGGTCAGATGGCCTTCCACCCCTCTTGAAAAACCCGCCTGGGATTTTTCCTGCCGCATACATTTTGTCGAAATAATCGACAACCAGCGGGAAGAAATCTATGTCGGGTCTTTCTTTATCAGCCACAACGGCAGTTGCAAGAACAACCGTTCCGCCGAGTTGCACCATAACAGAACCACCGGCCTGCTGAGCAACTTTGCCGGTGGTGACTGTTATTTCCTGCCCCGCTATTTCAGCATGGGCAATATAAACGTCTCTATTTAGCTCTGTCTTTTTGTCTATTTTCATTACTTACGCAGTCCGAGGGCACTGATGAGCTTTAGATACCTGTTTTCTTCTATTGAACGAAGATAACCAAGCATTCTGTGTCTCTCACCAACCATCCTCAAAAGTCCTCTCCTTGATGTAAAATCATGTTTGTGGGTAAGCAGGTGAGCTGAAAGTTCGTTGATCCTCTGGGTAAGAAGTGCAACCTGGACTTCTGGTGAACCTGTATCACCTTCGTGGGTGGCAAATTTCTCAATGATCTGCCGCTTTTTGTCTTTGTCTAACATTAATATTTTCTCCTTTCCTGTGGCCACGGTGTCGTCGCGGAGTACGTCCATCCTAGCCAAGGTTAGGCCAATATAACACGAAAACTTACCGATTCAAGGACTGGTCTTGAACCTTTATAAAACAAACGGCTATAATTCTAACTTATGATTAAAACCAAAAACAAACCGCAAGCCGTAATCTTCGACTTCTGGAATACACTTATTTATGACTTGCCGGATGTTGAGGAAAAGAGGGGTAAATACAGGATTGAAAAGATCCATGAAATACTAATCAGACATGATATTAGAGTTTCAATCTCTGACGTTTCCTTTGCTTACGAAGCCGCAGGCAAAATGATCACCGAGCTTGCAAAAAACAATAGAGCATTGACCATCAGGGAACAGATCAGGCTTATGGCAGAAACGATAAGATTCATACCAGACAGGGAACTCATTGAAAAACTTGAGGATGCCTACAACAGGGCAAACCTCCTCTTTTTGAGTCCACTTGTTCCAGGCGCTGAAGAAATGATCGAATCGCTCTTCAGAAAATACAAGCTTGGTCTCATATCCAATACAGAACGCTCTTCCGGAAAACATCTCACAATGGCCTACCACAATTTGATGAAAAGATTTAGCGTGACATATTTCTCCGATGAAAGAAAACTGAGAAAACCACACCCCGAAACCTATCTCACCACTGCCGCAGAACTTGCTGTCGACCCCATCGATTGTGTCATGGTTGGCGATGATGAAGAAAAAGATTGCACTCCTGCCGTTGTTTGCGGCATGAGGGCGATACTGTTTGCGGACCCAAAAAGGGGAATCAAGTCTGACTTCTCACCACAGACTTCAACACTCTCCCAGTTGGCCCAAATCCTGGAAAAAATGTAATGGCAAAAATACTTGTCGGAATGTCTGGCGGCACAGACTCTACGGCCGCAGTCCTTGTTTTGAGGTCTTATGGGCATGAAGTGTGTGGCGCGTCACTTCCGATATGTGGCAGGGAAAGCATAGACACAGCCATAAAAGCCAGCGAGCAAATTGGAATCAAGCACTACGTGATCCCGATCCAAAATCTTTTCAAAACGCAAGTTATCGAATACTTCAAAAATTCAATCATCCGAAACGAGACCCCAAACCCGTGCGTCATGTGCAACCAGATGGTAAAGATGCATGTTCTGCACAAGTTTGCCATGCAGATGGGTTTTGAATACATCGCCACTGGACATTACGCAAAAAAAATCTCCTACGCGGGTCACATTACCGTTGCAAAAGCTGATTATGAAATCAAGGACCAAAGCTACATGCTTGCCAGGGTTGATGAAATCATACTTCAAAGGTGTCTCTTCCCGCTGGGAACGCTCACAAGGGCAGAAGCAGAATCCAAAATCGACGGCATACCAACCACACCCCCCAGTCAGGATGCCTGTTTCATCAATGTCCCAATGAAGGAATGGATAGCCAGGGAAATCGGGATAGGCCAACCCGGTGATATTGTGGATACTGACGGCAGCGTCATTGGCCAGCATTGCGGACTGAACGCTTTTACCCACGGGCAAAGAGAGGGCATTGGCCTCGCAGATGGACCATGGTATGTTGTCAGAAAAGATGTAAAAACCAATACACTTGTGGTTGGGCGTAAAGAAAATGTGCAAGTCTCAAGATTCAGGGTAATTGATCTAAGGCTGATTTCTGATGATAAACCCCAAGTGATGATACGCTACAGATCAAACCCCGTTGAATGCAGAATCGAGCATGAAAGCAATGGCGATATATTTGTGTCTGCAAAAACACCTGTTTTTGCACCAACACCAGGTCAATTCGCAGTTTTCTATTCAAGAAACATCCTGATCGGTTCAGCAATAATCACCGACTAAATTAAAAAGGCCCTTCCCGATTGGGAAGGGCCTTTTGATATCCTGTTTTCCTTGTTAGCTCAAATCAATTCGTACATCTCAAATTCTACTGGATGGGGTGTTCTTTCAATCCTCAGATGATCCTGCATCTTGTCTGATACAAACTTTTCAAGCATCCCTTTCGTGAAAACTCCACCATCAAGGAGGAATTGGTGGTCTTTCTGCAATGCTTCCAGCGCTTCCTTGAGTGATGCTGGAACGGAAACCGGTGGCTCCCAGCCCTTGTCCATCTTTTCGAGTGGGCCGAATGTTCCTTCTGGATTGAGGTTCTTCTTGACTCCATCAAGTCCGGCCATGAGGATAGCGGAAAGGGCCAGATATGGGTTGAAAGTTGCATCACCAACACGGTATTCAAAGCGCTTTTCTTCTGGCTGGGTGGCGTAAGCTGGTATCCTTACTGCAGCATTCCTGTTTGCCATGCCATAGCAACAGTTGCAAGGTGCCTCGTATCCCCTGACAAGCCTCTTGTAAGAGTTTGTGGATGGGTTGGTGATGGCCGTAATGGCCGGTGCGTGTGTAAGAATTCCAGCGAGGAACGAGAGTGCCATTTTCGAAAGACCCATGTATCCATTTGGATCGTGGAACACAAGTTCGCCATTCTTGCCCTTCATCAGGAAGTGGACGTGGAGTCCGTTTCCGGCCTCTCCAAAGATTGGCTTTGGAAGGAAGCTGGCGTATGAACCAAATTCCTGAGCAGTGTTGCGGATTATGTATTTTCCAAGAATAATGCAATCGGCAGCAACCATGCTGTCCATGAGGTTGAATTCCACCTCACACTGACCAGGTCCACCAACTTCGTGATGATGGTACTTAACATCATATCCAAGCGAGGTGAGTCTTCTTACTGCCTCAACTCTGGTCTGATACTGTGTATCATTTGGCGGAACCGAGTGGTATCCACCTTTTTTGGGGAGCCTTGTTGCAAAAGAGTAATCATCATCCTGCGATCCCCAATACCCTTCGTCGGAAATAATCTCTGCCGACATTGCTTGTGGATCGGTTCTTACAAGCAGATCATTGAAGAGGTAGAACTCAAGTTCCGGGCCCCATGTGGCTACATCAGCCACACCGAGAGATTGCATGTAAGCGCAAGCCTTTCTCAGGATGCCTCTTGGATCTGATTCGTATGGCTTTACATCCTGGGCCGCTTCATAAACATCGCACATGAATGTGGCAGTAGGGTCTTCAAGGCAAGGATCAAGCTCAACAAAATCTTTTATGACCGGACGGGCAACAAAATCAGACTTGCCGGTCTCTGCAAAACCAAAATTGGAACCATCAAAACCAAAACCGAACTGTAGCTTCTTTTCGGTGATATTGGTTGTCGGAATTGTCACATGGCGGAGCCTTCCATAAAAATCAACAATCTTGAAGTCAACCATGTCGGCCTCAAGCGCCTTTATTTGCTCGATGATTTTTGTGTACTTATCCATTCTTGACCTCCTGGGCTATTTTGTAACCAATGTCTAGGGCTTTTTGGTTGTTTGATTTGAATTCAGGCCTGAAATTTTCATGAACAGCGCGCTCAAGAGATTCTCTGCCAACTATCTCTGTAAAACCAACAATCAGTCCAAGCGACATGACATTTATCGCAGTTCCTGTTTTCAGCTCTTTTATCAGTTCAGACCACATCGGGATTCCAATTGCAAACGGTCCATCACCCGTTGACTTCTCGTCTGGTATCAACACAGAATCAAAAATTATCAGACCGTCTTTTTTGACATCGACTCTGTATTTTTCAAGACCTTCTGATGTTAGCGCAAGCAAAACATCTGGATTGACAAGTTTCGGGAAATATATATCGCCTTCTCTGATGACTGTTTCAGATTTTGTCGAGCCGCCTCTTGCCTCGGCACCATAAACCTGTGACTGGAGAACATTGTGTCCCTCATAAACACCAGCTTTGGCAAGAATGACTGATGCGGTTACAAGCCCGTGTCCGCCAGAGCCAGTAAATCTTATTGATTCAGCTTTTTTCCCTCCAAAAATTTTATGACTTATACTCTTCCAGGAAAAATCACTCATGGTGGACCGCCTTTCTTGTAGAAAGTATGCAAGCCCTGTAGTGGTCAAGGAATGTCGGCTTTTCAACGTCCTGTATTACACCTCTTGCGAATTTCCCAGCTTTATCACCCGGTTCAAGCGAATCATACTTTTCTTTTGGAACCAGAATTGAAGCCTGGGTCTTGATCAGGTCGATTGGTTTGCCAAGGCGGTTGTTTCTACCATAGTTGGTTGGGCACTGGGTAAAGATGTCGATTGCTGCAAAACCATTTTTGGCAAGGGCCAACTTCATGAGTTTCACCAGCTCGTTGAAGTAGAGTGTTCCAGTTCTCGCAACAAACGGTGCACCAGCTCCGACGAGAAGGTCAGTGATACTAAAGGGGTCTTCCACGTGCCCGCATGGCGAAGTGGTCGTGAACGAGCCAAGTGGTGTCGTTGGGCTGTATTGACCGCCAGTCATACCGTAGGTGTAGTTATTGACGATAAAGAGGGTCAGGTCCATATTGCGCCTTGCAGCATGGATAAGGTGATTGCCACCAATTGAGGAGGCATCACCGTCACCACTCACAATGATCACCTTGAGGTTCGGGTTAGCAAGCTTTGCGCCAACAGCAAAGGCCACCGGCCTCCCATGCAACGTGTGCAGTGAATCAAAGATTGTGTATGTGGCAATTCTTGATGAACACCCTATTCCACCAACAATCAGTATCTGTGTTGGGTCCCAGCCAAGCTCGTCTATGGCCTGGGCCATTGCATGCATTACTTCACCATTTCCACAGCCAGGACAAAAAACATGTGGCAGCTTGTCCTGTTTGAAATATTTCAGGATTTGTTCCCTCATGCCTGCTCAGCCACCTTTCTAAGCTGGTCTGGCGTTATCAGTTCGCCGTCCCATCTGTTGACGGAAACAATTTTCTTTGTGTCGCCAAAAAGTCTCTGGATTTCCCTGACCATCTGGCCCATGTTTAGCTCTGGAACAACAATAACTTTGGCTTTTTTCAGTTTTTCCTTGACGAGCTTGTCGTGGAAAGGCCATATTGTAACAAGCCTTAAAAAGCCCCATTTTGGGTTCTTTGAATCGTTTAGCACCTGGAGAACAGTCCTGTGGGAGGCACCATAAGAAACAAAGACTAGTTCGGAGCTTTCGAGGTTATATTCTTCTGTTTCATAGAACTCGTCAATATATTTTTCGACCTTGTCTACCAGCCTCTTGTTGAATCTCTCCGCAACTTCGGCAGAGGTGTTCTGGAAACCGGACTCATCATGATAAAGTGCTGTGACAACCGTCCTGAAACCAGTTCCAAATTTGGCCTGGTGAGGCACCAGCCTTTCGTCAGGCTGGAATGTTTTGTAATTTCTTGGGTCTTTTGGCTCTACGCGTGGCTCAACGTAGAGCTTTTCATCAACATCAATCTGGACCCTCTCTCTCATATGGGCAATGGTTTCATCGGTCAGGAAAATGACTGGCGTTCTGAACCTTTCAGAGAGATTGACTGCTTTCACCATGAGGTAATAAGATTCCTTGACCGATGCCGGGCAGAGGGCGATTATTGGATGATCACCATGTGTACCCCATTTTGCCTGCATTACATCAGCTTGTGTGGGCTTAGTTGGAAGGCCTGTTGACGGACCACCCCTCATTACATCAACAATTACGAGTGGAACTTCCGCCATTATGGCATACCCAAGACCTTCCTGCATTAAAGAGAACCCCGGCCCTGATGTTGCCGTTATGGCTTTCGCACCAGCAAGTGAAGCACCTATGAGCGATGCAATCGATGCAATCTCGTCTTCCATCTGAATAAAAATTCCATCTCTTGACGGCAGGGCATAAGCCATGAATTCGGCTACTTCAGTTGAAGGAGTTATTGGGTATCCGGCAAAATAATTGACCCCGGCCTTCAGGGCACCCTGGGCTACAGCATGAGATCCTTGCCAAAGGTATGATTCAATCGCCATTTTTGGTCACCTCCAGTGCGAAATCGGGGCAAATATTGTAACACTGTAAACACCCGATGCACGGCTCGTCGTTTAGCACAACAACCTGCCCCCTTTCATTCACACCAAAAACTTCCTTTGGGCAAATGAACATGCAAAGCTGGCACGACTTACACATTTTCCTGAAAAGCTCAACCTTAAATTTTTTCATTTGACACCCTAGATTGCTATCTCGACAAAATCCGAGACCTCTCTATATTTTTGAAGCAAACCTGAAAGAAAACTCTTTCTGTTTGCTTTTATCTTCTCGTCTTCGGCATTGACCATGACTGTGTCAAAATATTTTTCTGCAGTATCAGTGAGGTTGCAAAGCAATCTCAATTTTTCTGTAAAATCATTGCTAGATGCAACAGATTTGAACACATTGTTGCAGGAAACCTCAAATTCTCTCTCAACATCATCTTCAAAAAGTGATACGTCATAATTTCCAGTTGGAGCATAATCTCTAAGGATGTTGTTGAGCCTTTTTGCAGTGGCAACTATGCCGGCAAATTCTTTTGACTCATATATCGCCTGCATTGCATCAGCCCTGCCTGTGACCTCTTTCAATTTCTCAATTCCAGGAGAAATCGCCGCCCTGACAACATCATAGCGGTAACCTTTTGACCTCAAATAATTCTCCAGCCTAGCTTTTATGAAATCAACAGATTTCTGGACAGCATCATCGCTCTGCTTGAACCCAATCTTGCTGCAAGAAACAAGCAGGTCGGTCAAATTAATAGAGAGTGATCCTTCTACAAGAACTCTTATTATTCCAATAGCAAAACGCCTTACTCCAAATGGATCTGCTGAACCTTTTGGCATATTGCCGGAAGCAGCAATGTTCACTAGCGAATCGGCCTTGTCAACAAGCGAGAGGGTTTGCCCAATGACAGATGACGGCACAAGGTCATCCTCGCCTGCTGGCAGGTATTGTTCAGATATCGCTAATGCCACTTCCATGTCCTCGCCATCAAGCTGGGCATACAATCCACCAATCCTGCCCTGAAGGTCATCATGCTCATGGACCATTGAGGATGCAAGATCAGCTTTGGCAAGCGAACATGCCTTTTCCAGCTTGTTTTTATCAACACCAAGCTGGGTCGTTTTGGCAAGTGCGACGAGCCTTTCCGTTTTGTCATGAAGTGTGCCGAGACCTTTAAGGAAAGCCACGCCAGAAAGTTTGTCTGCAAAATCAGCCAGCTTTTTCTTTCTGTCTTCAGCAAAAAAGAACCTCGCATCAGAGAGTCTTCCCAACAGAACTTTCAACTCACCCTCAAGTACAGTCTGTGCTATCTGCGCAGGGCCATTGATCACAAATGCAAAATTGTTTGTTATTTTGCCGTCTTTCGTAAACGGGATAAACCTGAGGTCTCCCATAAGAACGGTTTTAATGACCAGCTCTGGCGCCGACTCCAGATAATCAAACGGGAATTCTCCCTGCCAGACCAGAGGTCTTTCGACAATGCTGGCAAGTTCATCAAGAAGGCTCTTGTTCTTCAATGCTTCCATTCCCAATGAAGAGGCAAGTTTTTGCGCTTTTTCAAAAATATGTTCGGAGCGTTCTTCCAGATTGCCCACCACGCCTAAGGAGGAGAGCACTTCGGGATATTTTGATGCAGTCGCTATCTCAACTTTTCTTGAACGTTCCGGCCTTGGAGACATGGTGAAATTTGATGATTTGGTGTTGCCAATGGAAACGTCAATTATAACGTCATCAGACATTGCAATGATCCACCGGATTGGCCTTACCCAGGAGATACCGGTTTCATCCCAGCGCATCGAATGTGGGTGCGGGAATGAAAGAACTATCTTGGAAAGCGAAGACGAAACGACCTCTTCGATGGTTTTCCCTGGTACTTCTTTTTTGGCAGTCGCATAAATACCACCACCAATCTCCCCAAAAACCACATCTTTTGGTTCAATGCCGACCTTTGTGGCAAACCCTTGAAGGGCCTTTGTTGGGTTTCCATCTTTATCAAAACAGGCGGATTTTGGCGGTCCCTTCTCTTCAACGGTTTTAGATGGGCCAGACTCCTGCACACTGTCAAAAAGTAGCGCCAGTCTTCTTGGGGTAGCAAATGTCTTTGGACTGGAGAAGGAAAGCTCGGCTTCCTTCAAGGCTCCACACATTCCCTCCATAAGATAAATAATGGCTGGTTTTACCAGCCTAGAGGGTAATTCTTCGCAACCAATCTCGATTAAAAGGCTACGCATTCCCGACCTCTTGGTATAACATCGCACATTTTCGGGTCAAGTCTCTAATGCGAGCAATAATAAGCGCTCTTTCCGAAACAGACACGGCCCCTCTTGCATCTAGGAGGTTAAATAGGTGGGAGCACTTGAGCGCATATTCATAAGCAGGCATGTATAGTTGGGCTTCGATACACCTGTTTGATTCCTTTTCACATATCCCAAACATAGTCTTCAGCGATTCAACATCGGCCAGTTCAAACCCATATTTGCAAAGTTCGTATTCGGCCCTTTTTCTGAGATCACCATATGTAACGTCTTCATTCCAGCCAAGCTCGAAACCGTTATCCTTACGTTCCGAATACATGGCAAGCCTCTCAATTCCATAGGTAAGCTCCACAGACGGTGGATCGAGCTCGCAACCACCTGCCTGCTGGAAATACGTGAACTGGGTCACTTCCTGCCCGTCCATCCATACTTCCCAACCAACACCGGCAGCACCAAGGGTTGGAGACTCCCAGTTGTCCTCGATGAAGCGCATGTCATGCTTTTCATAATCAATTCCAAGAACTTTCAGGCTCTCAAGGTATATGTCCTGCACGTTTGCTGGCGGTGGCTTCAGTATTACCTGGAACTGGTGGTGGATGTAGAACCTGTAGGGGCTGTCACCGTACCTGCCATCAGCAGGTCTTCTGGAAGGCTGGACATAGGCAACTTTCCATGGTTTTGGCCCAAGGACACCAAAAAAGCTGTATGGTACCATTGTTCCAGCACCCACTTCCATGTCAAAAGGTTCACCGATGAGGCATCCTTTTTCTTTCCAGTAGCCCTTGAGAGCCAGGATAATAGCTTCAATCGTCATTTAAGCATTCCCTTTATTATGTCCTTTCTGGACAGGATTCCAACAAGCTTGCCATCTGAGATGACCGGCAACTGCTTTATTTTTGTGGCCGAAAAAATAGCAACGGCCTGGGACAATTCTGCGTCTGGATGAATGGTGATGGGATTTTTTGTCATGAGCGTGGTGACATTCATGTTTGTAAGTTGCATCGGATCAAACTCCCTTGAGAACATCTCCGACCTGGAAATGATGTCTCCCTCGGTGAGCATTCCAACCACATGCATGTCCTGGTCTACAACAGGAAGGCCATTGATTCTTCTTTTTATGATTGTTTCCAGCATCTGGCCAATACTTGTGGTGCTGTAAACGAAAAGCACCTCGTCTTCCATCAGGTCACGAATCCTCATTCTCATTCCTCCTTTCTTTGTATGCAAAACTGGCGGCTAAACCCGCCATTACCCAAAAAGATATGTTGAGCGGAGTGATGTCCCACAGGTTTTCAAAGAGCAAGTGAACACAAAAAGCCACCATTCCACCGATTATTCCAGCAACGAGATACCTGTCTTTTTCAAGCGCGGCCCTCAGGCCTCTGAAAGCGTCCCTTATCGATGATACAAGGAGAAACAGGAACGATGCAATTCCGAAAAGGCCATAGTTCGACAATATTAGAAGGTAGTAGTTATCTACATATAGTCCACCAAAAGCCTGGATTCCATAGGCCACCGCTCCACCAAACCCGCCCGGGCCAACACCAAAGAAGGGGTGCTCCGAGAAAATCTGGAGGGCTGTGTCCCATCTGAATGTTCTACCAAGAGAGGCATCCCTTACAGCAAACTCGTCAGAAAAGATGGTCGAAAAGCGCAGCCTCAAGTCTGGCAGCAGCAGGATAGCCGAAGCAAGCAAGATCATGAATATTCCGATCCACCATCTTTTATTGGAAGCAATGGCGAAGACGCACAGACCAATGCCAAGCCCTATCCAGGCAGCCCTGTTGAGGGTCGCGTACAATCCAAAAAAGATCACAGCCGCAAGGGCAAAATATATTATTTTGGGGAGCAGTTTTTTGATTTTGAAGGCCATCCCTATCGACATTGGAAGCACAAGTGCCAGAAAACCGGCAGTTGCATTGGGACTTCCAAGGAAACTGGTTGCCCTTGTGATGTTGACTGCTTCTTTCTTGTCAAGCCAGCCCTGCGGAGTAAAAGCGCCAGATGCCCTCTGCAAAAGCCCGTATCCGGCGACCAGCACAGCACATAATATCATCAGTGAAGCAACATGAAGGATAACTTTTCTGTCAAAATTAGCATTGATTATGACAAAGAAGATTATTGATCCCTGGAGTACCGACCTTATGGCAGTCAGGATGTGACCATACGGAAGGCCAGAGAGCAATCCGGAAATTACGGACACAACAAAAAAGGTTGCTACTGCCCACCAGACAATACTCGATTTAATCCTGAGTTGGCCTTCTTTTGCCAGCTTCCACACAATAGCAACAACAATCAGGACATACATGGCATCGTCCCAGTATGAGCCGACTCCACCCGCGTATGTTCTGATAAGACCATCTGCTATCGCAGAAAAAGAGAGCGCCGCAATGCCAATTTCAGGTCTGAAAAAAACCGCCAAACCAAGGGCAGCAAGCGCAACAAAAACAAAAATGATCGGGACGTTCCCGAAGATGGCAATAATAGCAAACAGCACGCCAAGGACAACCAGTACGATCGGTAGATTTATTTTGTTCCTATTCATCAAGAGAGTCCACCCATTTTATGATCCAGCTTGCTTCAATCATGTCTTTCAGGGTGCCTTTCGTCATGGTGAGCAGGATTGACAGGCAGAACATGGCGAAAACCAGCAACAAACCTCTAAGCGAGATACCAACAACGACAAGCCTGAAAATGCCATATACAGAGAAAAAAGCAGACCCGAGCCAGCCAACGACCCAGAGCGGCCTCTCAGCAAACGCCAAGCGGATGGCCAGAAGAATTGGAACATACCTGGATCTTGAAAGAGAAGAACCTTCTTTGTTTGCATTGGAAACATTCTTCAAAAAACCTTCCCACGAAACCTCAAGTTTTTGGCTAAAAAAACTTTTATTTTGTGTGATCGGTTTGAGCGAAAATCCTCTTCCCGCGATCCAGAAAATAAACAATGACCCAGAGCCAAGCTTGTCAAAAAACCCGACAAGGGCATCAAAGACCTTTCTGGTGACCGACTTCTCCCAGAAATTGCCAATTATGCAAAGGCAATTACGGGTTTGACTTGACTGGATCAGAGCCTGTAAGGAAATTTTCTGAAACAAGTTTTTCAATCTCCACCTTATTTGGAATGACATAGCTTATTTTGTTGACATATTGGTCTATACCTGGGAAGCCCAAAACCTTGACTCCATCAGGCCCAACGTCTTTCATTTTTGTTGCCAGCCTTATCATCATGGATGGGGTAAGGTCAGTCTCAATTGCATCAGTTGCGGCCTGCATGACCTGGCCAAGCTTGAACCAGTTCTTTGGTGAAGAGGCCTCTTTGAGGATTGCCTTCATAAAGTTTGCCTGGCGGGCAACCCTGCCCATTGGCTTCCCATCAACGAGGACAAAATCAGCAAGGTCAGATCTATATCTGACATACTGGAGGGCCATGCTTCCATTGAGGTGCTGGTAGCCTTTTTTCAGGTCAATCTTGAACTTGTCAATCGGATCGTAATAGAGCATGTCTTTCTCGACATTAAGATCTATGCCGCCGAGCTTGTCTATTATGTCGGAAAATCCCCTGAAATTCGTTTTTACATAAGCATCAATCTTTATACCAAGGAGTTCTTCCACCGTCTCGATAAGGAAAGGCGTACCAAATTTGAAATTAAAAGCCGGATTATTGCAGGCGTTTATTTTGCATACTCCAAGCCCCTGCGGATTGACCATTGTGTCTCTTGGAACAGAGAGCATTTTCAGGTTGTTCTCTTTGGCGTAGTAAGAAGCAACCATCAAAACATCTGACCTTGCAGATTCCTTGAGTGAAGGCGCATCAACACCGATTATCAGGATGTTCACTCTCTTGCTAAAATTCAGGCTGGCCACCGGACGTGCTGGGTCTGAAACAAACTGGTTGGAATTGAACTGGCCGAGCAGTCCGTAGAAGTAGTTGAAAACAAAAAACAGCAATATAAAACCCACCGCAAATATCCCGAGAAACCATGGGAGACAGGGGCTCCTTTTTTTTCTTTTTCTTATGGGACTGCTCATGCAGATTGCCCCCTTTTTTTAAAAACAACCAGCATCTGATTTATCTCTTTGCGGTCAATTATGTACAAAACAACGACATAAACTGCCACTCCGACAACTATTGCAAACCCGACCTGAAGACTCCTGCCAAAATTGGAACCAAGATTTACAACATAATTTGCCCTGATGGCAATCAAATAAGCCACAATACTCATAACAATTGATGCCACAGTTGATTTGATAATTGACACCATAAGCCCGGAGAGGCCAAATATGCCAATTTTTTTTCGCATTGCAATAACTACCATCAAGATTCTTACAAAAGCACATATTGTCGCACCCAACGCAAGCCCGACAACACCAAGACCCATTTTGACAAATGCGACGTCAAGTATGACAAGCATTATAAGGTTGCTCAAATAGATTTTTACAGGTGTCTTCGTGTCGCTTATAGAGTAAAAAACCTTTACAAGTACAGCTTCAATGGCCATTGGAATTATCGCAAGACCATAAAAAGCCAGAGGAGCAGAGGTCATTACAGTATCTACAATGCCGAATTTTCCTCGCTGGAAAAGCATCATGACAATGGGGTGCGAAAGAGCGAGCAATCCAAAACCAGCTGGAATGATTATCATCACAACCAGCTTTAAACCCCACTGGATGTTGGATTTAAGCGCTTCTGGATTGTTTTTTGCTACAGCCTCCGCGAAAAGAGGATAAACAACCGAAGAAACCGCAAGCACAAAAATACTAAGAGGCAGCTGGCTTATCCTGAAGGCATAGGCCAGTGCTGAAACAGCGCCATTTGCAATCCCGGAAGCTAGGAAGGTTTCAACGAAGGGCACCAGATAATTGATTGAGGAACTCAAAAGTACTGGAATGACAAGACTCCCTATACCCATAAGGGCCGGGTGCCTCATATTGAAGTTTATATCCAGCTTCATGTGCTTCCCAAATAACCCTGGCAACTGGACAAGGAGCTGGAACAGGGCACCAATGCACACGCCAACTGCAAACCCTCTTATACCCCAGGATTGTGGGAATATCCAAGCAGGAAGGACCATCCAGATATTGAAAAGAAGATTTCCAACTGCCGGCATTGTAAAACGCTGGAAGGAGTTGTGGATTCCAGAAGCAAGACCAGACCAGGCCATCAAAAGAACTGCCGGCATCATGAGCCTAAAAAGAACTATTGCCTCGTCAACAGTTTCAGCAGTCGCATTGTGAGTGAGGACATACATAATGAAAGGCCTTGCGAAAATCTCGGCAAGGATTATCAGCACAGTAAATCCAACGGTGATAATGATAAAAAGTATCCCAACGAGCTTATTGAGCTCTTCTTTTTTGTTTTCAATTATATATCTAGTGAAGATGGGCAGAAAAACCGCTGTAAAAACTCCCATAACCAGAAGGTTTGCAATCGTCAGCGGGACCTTGGATGCGATATTGAAAGCATCCATGGCATAGTCCGTGGCAAACCTGGACGCCATGACAACGTCCCTTATAAAACCCACTACAGAACGAAGGCCAAGAAGAACGGTTACAATCCCAATGTCTTTGATTACTTTTTTCGTATTCACGCTAGTTGCCAGCCTTGTTTATTGAAACACACAGGGCCTTTACATGGATCCCCATCATTCCCTCCGAGACAAAATCATATTCAAGTCTCGATCCAACAAGCATGTTGTTTGTGTTGTACTTTACCCTTGTGCCCTCTGGGGTTTTCACTTCAACAGTTATGTCCATGTCCTTGAGTTTGGGTTGGACGCTCTCGACTATAAGGCCTTCCCTGGTTTGAACGTACACCATTGAATCTTTTAGGGCAGGTTCCGGTTTTATAACGGTCCCTATGACTGTTCCAGAGCGCTCGACAAGTTTGTCACCAATGTGTATTCCTTCAATTATCTCGGGGTTGACATTTTCAGCCCTCAAAACGACAACGTAGGAGTCGAATTTCGGATGGACAAAATACTTCGTGACAATCTTTGTTCCACCCCAATAGAGTCCATACAGTAGAACGATCAGGACCAGAAGGTCAATGATGTTCAGCTTTCCAAAAAGTCTTCCTTTTTCGTCGAGTATTACCATCGTCCCACCTTTTTAGGGATTTCAAATCTCCTTTATGGCAAGAGCACCATTTGAAACTTCAACCCTAGCGGTTTTGCCATCTTTGAGCTTTCCTGTCAAGATCAAATCGGCAAGCCTGTTTTCCAGTTCCTGCTGTATCGTCCTTTTGAGCGGCCTGGCGCCATATTCAATCGAATAGCCAATCTCGCCCAAAAGCTCCTGCGCTTCCTTTGTAACATCAAGTCTTATTCCCTTTTTGTCAAGCATCTTCTGCACCCTGGAAATCTGGATTGAAACAATCTTTCCAAGTTCTTCCCTGGTAAGGTGCTTGAATACTATTATTCCATCCAGTCTGTTTACAAATTCCGGCCTGAAATTTTTCCGAACGGCCTCCATATAGGCTTCCTTCATCTTGCCATAGGGCATGTCCGGCTCAACCATCTGACTGCCAAGATTGCTCGTCATTATAATGATGCAGTTCCTGAAATCTACAGTTCTACCCTGCCCATCCGTAAGCCTTCCATCATCAAGAAGCTGCAAAAAAACATTGAAAACATCCTGGTGGGCTTTTTCGACCTCATCAAAAAGTAGGACCTGATACGGTCTATGTCTCACGGCCTCTGTAAGCTGGCCACCCTGCTCAAATCCGACATATCCGGGTGGTGCGCCGATCAATCTTGCAACCGTATGTTTCTCCATATACTCCGACATATCAAATCTCGTCAGGGCCTGATCGGAATCAAAAAGCAGTTCTGCCAGACTTTTGGCAAGCTCGGTTTTTCCAACACCAGTTGGGCCAAGAAACAGAAATGACCCTATTGGCCTGTTTGGATCAGAAAGCCCTGCCCTTGAGCGTCTCACTGCCTGGGCAACTGCAGTCACGGCCTCATCCTGACCTATAACTCTTTCATGAAGTCTTTCCTCAAGCTTGATGAGTTTCTGCTGTTCAGATTCGGTCAGCGATGAAACCGGGATGCCTGTCCACCTCGATATTGTCTGGGCTATCTCTTCAGGACCAACCTCTTCGGAAACCTTGACTTCACGGAGCCACTTTTCGCGCTCTGACACATATTCTGCATTGCATTTTTCATATTCTGTCTTGAGCTTCATAGCCCCGTTGATGTCACCGGACTTGGCTGCTGCTTCGCCTTCCCTCTGTAACCTCTCTGTTTCCGATTTCAGGGACGCCAGTTTTGGCGGCATGGATTCCATGGTGACCCTTATCCTGGCGGCAGTTTCATCGATCAGGTCTATCGCCTTGTCGGGCAAAAACCTGTTGGTTATGTATCTTGATGAGAGCTCTGCTGCAGTGGCAAGCGCCTCGTCAGAGATCTTGACGCCGTGGTGCGCCTCATACCTGTCGCGAAGCCCTCTCAATATTTCAACAGTTTGCGCAACCGTCGGTTCGGGAACATTGACAGGCTGGAACCTTCTCTCAAGAGCAGAGTCTTTTTCAATGTATTTTGTGTATTCATCGGTTGTTGTTGCACCAATGCAATGTAGCTCGCCCCTTGCAAGTGCAGGCTTGAGCATGTTTGAGGCGTCCATCGCCCCCTCAGCAGCACCAGCACCCATGACAAGATGGAGCTCATCAATGAAGAGGATTATCTTTCCTTCGGCCTTTTTCACTTCATCAATAACTGATTTGAGCCTTTCTTCGAACTCTCCCCTGAATTTTGTTCCCGCAACAAGCGCACCCATGTCAAGCGACAATATCTTTTTGCCCCTCATTGAATCTGGGACATTGCTATCAACGATTCTCTGGGCAATTCCTTCAACAATTGCAGTTTTGCCTACTCCTGCCTCGCCTATAAGGACCGGATTGTTCTTTGTCCTTCTGGAAAGGACCTGAAGACTCCTCTCTATTTCAAGCTCCCTGCCAATCACAGGATCAAGCTTGCCTTTTTTTGCAAGATCGGTAAGGTCTCTCGTAAATTTATCCAGGGCGGTTTTTGCCTGCCCGGAGCCTTCTCCTTCGCCACCCCTCATTTTTGCCAACCCTTGAAGGATGGCCTCTCTGTCGAGGCCCCTCTGGGTCATTATTCTTCCTATTTCTCTGGTGTCCTGGGAAAGCGCCATGAACAGATGCTCTGGCCCTACAAACTCGTCCCCAAGAGAGTTTGCTTCTTCCTCTGCCCTTTCAAGAGTGGATTTTGCTCTTGGTGTGATATAGATTTGTGACCTTATGGTAGCCTGGGTAGGATGGGGATGGCTGGCCAGCATTTTTTCCACTTCCTGCAGGATGTCCTTCCAGCCTTTTCCAAGATTTGAAAGTATTTCCCTGACAATGCTGTCTTCCTTTTCAAGCAGGGCGATAAGGAGGTGTTCATTGTCAAGCTCGATGTCGTGGTAGCGTTCAAGCACCTGCTGCGCATCAGACATAGCATCCTTTAGTGCATCAGTGTAGCGCTCAAATTTCATCCTTCACCTCTCGAACAATGGTAATTTGGACGCTTGTTTCAGTCCTTATGATTATCCTTTTCTGTTTCAGCATCATGAGCGCGTAGGAGCAGGAAAAACAGCCACTGAGATGGTTTGCCATCGCAAGTGAAAGCAGGGGATCAAGTTCCCCTCTCTCATATAGCGCCAAAAGTTTCAAAACATCATTACATCTCATTTTGGACTGCCAATTTTAGGCCGACCGAGGCTATCAGTCAACGCCATAGGCATAATTCCTTCTTTTCTTAGGTTTTCTGAAACAGAAGAAAAACTCGGCCAGACACCCGATCCCAATTGAAAGAACAATCCCCTGGGCCATATTCATCATGAAAAAGAACGGCCAGATGTAGCCACCGTGGAAAAAAAAGGCATCAATAATGGCCCACAACAATGTTAGAGGGATGCCCACTATTCCAACAAGACCCGCAAATCTGAGCCCAAAAGCGCCGAAAATCCCAGGCAGAAGGCCCAAAACAACAAGGCCAGAAAGGATATAGCTTGAGAATGGCGGGGAGGAGATCCCAACAACCAGCCAGCCAACAAGGCCAAAGGCGGCGCCACCGAGAACGGCGAGCGCCAGCCAGGCCAGAGTCAGTTTATTCAATGGACCTTTCTTTAACTTCGGCAAGTATCCTCGCCTCGAATTCTTCAGTTGTCATTTGCCCCAGATCTCCTTTTCCATGTCTCCTGACCGACACCTTCCCGGCCTCGGCCTCTTTGGCGCCAACCACAACAACGTAAGGCACCTTTTTAAGTTCTGCATTTCTTATTTTGGCATTCATCCTGTCCGAGCTTTCATCAATTTTAACTCTTATGTCAGCATCAAACAGTCTGTCCTTTAGAGACCTACAATAATCTAGAACACCGTCAGTTATTGGTACGATGATGACCTGGGTCGGTGCCAGCCATACAGGGAACGCCCCAGCATAATGCTCGATGAGGCAACCCATAAAGCGCTCCATGGAACCAAGCAAGGC